>JAFCDD010000051.1 GCA_017609845.1 Candidatus Woesearchaeota archaeon
TTGTGTTTAAGTTCTTTTTTAAAATTGGGGGAGTTCGTGCTTTGCACATATAGTCTTTTGCAAAGCAAAAGGGATTTATATTTTTAAATGTAGAAAATTCAAATTAAAAAGAAAAAATAAAATTATTCTTCAGGTTCTGTTGCTAAAAATGCCCACCAAGGTTTTTTAACTTGCAATGTTTCTCCAGTTTCTGCATCAACTTGTGCTTGGACTTGCATTCTTGCCCTAAATATTCCAAGAACTTTTGCATTTCTTTGAGCTCTCACTTCATAAGCAACTCTTGTTTGTTCTCCAGAACCAACTTCTTTAAGTTCAATCAAACAATCTTCATCACAGTTTCTTAATCTAAGTCTTTGCAAAGCTGTTTCTGAAGCAACATCTGGCATAATCTTAATTTCTACATCCCTACCCGTTTTTAAATTTGCATAGAGCCTTGTCCTGTTTTGGAATTGTTCCTGAGTCAAATTAAATGGACAATCTGCTGAAACTCCTCCAACTTCTAATCTAAATTGATTATTGACTTGTTGATTAATCTTCATTTGTTGTCCAGCAGTATTCATATAATTGCCTGTTTTAGCTCTAATCCGTTGTCCAACTCCGACATCTGCTTGAGTTTGCGTTATTACTCTTTCTCCCTCCTCTTGCTCAAGACCTTGTCCAGTTCCTTGTCCAGCCTCTTTTATTTCAGGATTTTCTATTCCTGTTCCAGGTTCATGTATTCCTTTTTGCTGTCCTTGCGCTAAAGCAATAGAACTAATTAAAACCAAAGCAATCAATAAACATATAATTTTTTTCATTTTTACACCTCTGAATTGATTATTATTTTAATATATCTTTTTGGGAATATAAATGTTTCCTTTTTATCTTATTTTTTACTTCTTTTAAATTGCTTTTAGTAACAACTACAATCCATTTCCAATGCAATGCTAAATGAATTATTACAAGTAATCCCATAATAAGACCGCTTATATCATGTAACTTTGAGATATTTCTAAAGGATAATGTATTATATGCAGATACACCTATCAATTTTATCAACCCTGGCCATTTAACTAAACCAGTATAAAAACAAGTAAAAAAAGATATTGCTAATCCAATATCTATCCAATAATTTAATTTTGTTCTATTCATCTGAAACTCCTTGTTTTATCTCTTCAGCCATGTCTTTTATTATCGCAGGCGAAAAAGGATACTCTTCTCTAATATCTTCTAAAACAGCATCTACAGTATAACTTTTCTTAAGATTAAATTCAGTTAGCATTTTAGATAAAAGAACTTCTGAATCAATTTCCCATAAATCAGCAACTTCTTGTACAGATAATAGTTTCATTTCTTTTCCTTCTATTTCAACTGAATGATCATGCAACTCATCATTATGTTCAGATGTACATCCAGTAAGTATAATCAAAGCAATTATACTTATTAAAAAAAGGGCTTTCATTTTTTATATCTCCTTGACTGAAATCTGGTTGTTTCAATCTATAGTATTATATAGTTGAAACTATACATATTAATTGCTGAAACTATGGCATTTATGTCAAAACTAAGTTTCATTATTATGAAACTAAAGTAAGATTTATATATGAAATATGATTGAATACATTATATGGTCTTAAAAAGCAATAGGAAGATTATACTTGGTATAGGAATCATTATTTCATTTTCATTATTAATTTTCTCAATAAGTTTGTACTTTAATTATCAACACAATCAACGAGAAGGATCAAGGCTTGATTATGCTACAATTGCCAGTATGAGTTCAGAAGAGATTAAGAGTTATTTAGATGAAAGAAGAGACTCTCAACCTATATTTCGCAGTTTTTATTTAATACCTTTCGTTGCCTTCATTGGACTGCTAATAGGAACTCTAGTATATTATATCATGTCTGATAAAGTAATTCAACAGAAACAATCCTTGAAAAAAAATACTAAAATTATCCTAAACTTCCTTACAGATCAAGAAAGAAAAGTAATAGAGACGCTTTTGGAAAATAATGGCAAAGTACAACAATATGAATTATCACATTTACCTAATCTAAATAAATTAAAAACACATAGGATTTTAGTTAACCTCGAACAAAAAGGCATTATTAAAAAGGAAAAGTTAGGTAAAATAAATAAAATTGTCCTAAATAAGGAACTATATGAAGTTCTTAAGGAAAGTAAGTAAGTATAAGTTTCTTTTTATTCTAAATACTAAACTAAATAGAACGGAACTCCCCCAGTGCTACGCACATATAGTCTTGACTTCGTCAAGGATTGATTGGAACTTAAACACAACTCTTCGGACGAAGTTTGCCAGGACTCCGTTCCGCCTTCGGCTCCACTCGTAACTGGCAAAGAATATAACAAGTTTTAAACGAAATTCCATCTTATATTGAGAAATATAAATAGGTTCGGCTTTGCCTCACATTTTATAGATGGAACTCTGCGTCGCTTCGCTCCTTGCCTCGGCTTCGCCTCGGTCGTACACGGGTTAGGCGTAATTGCTCGGCAACACTCCCACCCTTAACTTATGGAGCGCATAAATGAAATATTTTATAAACATCTAAAATATTACTTTATAAAAGAGGAGTTGAATATGAGATATCCGAATTTTCGAAATAAGCATTTAGAACAAGCACTTTTCAATCCAGAAGATTATGTTAATTGGAAGAATTATTTAAAGAAAGACTATAAGAAAGCTCCAAAAAAATATATCCTCATTTACTATCCAAAAATTCTTAATTGCTTCAAGAGAAAATACAAACCTAAAAGAATTAAACTTTACAGACTAATTACAATTTATCAATATAAAGATGTAGGTGTAGTTTGTATGACTGGCATTGGTTCACCTCATGCTGTAACTGTAATGGAAGAACTGATTGCTTTAGGTGGTAAAGAATTTTTGAATATAGGTGCTGCTGGTGGATTAAAAGATTTTGGTATATTTTTGTGTGAGAAAGCCATCAGAGATGAAGGTACAAGTTCTCATTATCTTCCTCATAGGAAATTTGCATATCCTGATAAAGAGCTCACAAAAAGATTGGAAAAATCTTTAATAAAAAATAATCTCTCGTTCCTAAAAACCGCCTCATGGACTATTGATGCTCCTTATAGAGAAACAAAAGCAGAAATACAAAAATATAGAAAAGAAGGGATTGCTACCGTTGAAATGGAAGCTTCTGCTCTTTTTGTTGTTGCTCAGGTTAGAAAAGTAAAAATTGCTTCTGCTTTTGTTGTTTCGGATATTCTTAGTGATGATAAATGGGAACCTCAATTTGATGCAAAGCATGTAAATCAAAAATTGTATCAACTCTTTGATATAGCTTTAGAATGTTTATTAGAAAAATAGTGCTCCCATCATTATTCACCCACCCAAATGTGCTGCCTCGCAACTCAAAATTACTTTGTAATTTTGCCACGCCTTGCAGGCTCTCACTTCGTTCGGGACGCCTAACAGCCGTTAGTTTCAATTCAGAATTCGGGCTTATCTCTTCAATGCAAGTTCCAATTTTCCTTTTGATTTGCCTTGCTCTAAATCATAATCCAAGAAAGCTAAATATAAATTGCCATGTCTTTTAACTTTCATTACTTCTATTTTTCCGTGAATATCTCCATTTGTTGGAATTGGTTTTCTAAATCTTATATTTGAATCTATAATAAACATATTTTCTTTCATCAATTCCAAATATTCCTCAAAAGTCATGGCTTCATCAAACCTTCCTTCAAGCAACCATTCACCAAAAGCAGAATAACATAATTGATTTAAGCAAAGTTGGGCTTCAATTGTAGTCATATGTTCTAATTTTCTTGTTGTATAATAAGTATCGCCCAACTTAAATCTACCTTCTGCTTTTGGATACTTTACTGTTGCTTCTACTAAATATCTGCAGTCAGGTTTGTATAATTCTAATACACTTTCTAATCTTTCTTTTGGAACTCGCGTTTTCATAACTTGAGAATAGTTACATACTTTATAAATTTAACGCCCGAATTCTGAACTTTGATTTTTTGCCTTCGACATCGTTGCACTAAAAATTAACTCTTCGGATTTCCTCCGCTTCGCTATGGAACGTTGCACTAATCCTCGGTCTCCGCTACGCTCCGACGCAACTAACAGGAATTATGTGCAATATTACTCGGGCTCGGTTATAGGATTGTTTATAAATTAATAAGTTTACATTA
>JAFCDD010000052.1 GCA_017609845.1 Candidatus Woesearchaeota archaeon
AAGTTCCAGAATCCTGCTGGTGAAGAAGAATAAATTTCTGCTGATGGATAGAATAAACTTTTTCTTAATGCTAAATCTATAATTTCTTCATAGGTCATATTTTTGGAATGTCTCTTAGGTTTATAACATTTTTTATTTCAATTCTTGGGCATGCAGTATTAACCCAAAAGTTAATATCTGGAAAATTTTCTAGTTCTTCTTCATTAATATTATTTGTAAGGAAAATAAAAGATTCTTTTTTTAGTTTTTTTTGAAAGTTTTCTGCTTGTTTTAGGTTAAGTTGCCCTGGTTTTAATGAAACTATGATGCCTATTTTTTTTGCTGAGTAAAATTTTGCTAGTTTTCCCTTTAGTTTTTTTTGATAATTTATTATTTCTTTTTGGTCTAATTTGTAGAATTTGTTTGTTAATGGATTAGCAATATATACTGGTTTTTTTGTTTCTAATGCTATTTCAATTGGATGAAATTTGCCTGTTCCTATGTATAAATATGAGGCTAGTTTAGTTTTTTTTGGGATATAGCAACCCAACATTTGGCCCAAGAATATACTGTTTTTTAGCTTTATTTTTTTGGCTTGGTTAAGATGTTGTATTGTTGTTAGAATACCAAATTTACCTTTAATTTTGACTTTTTTGAGCACTTCTAGGCTAGTTTTGGATTCTGCTTTAATATGTAGTATTTTCATAGTATTTTATTAAGGGAAAGATTTATAAATACTTTACACTACTTATTAGTGATTAAAATGAGTAGAATTAATGATGATTTTAATGAGAAAATTGAAATAATTAGAGATTACCTTTCTGGAAGATTGAATCCTGCTGAACTTTCAATGATTGAGAGTCATTTAGATGGTTTAGAACACACATATCGAGAGAGAGTACTATTTGATCCCCTTACAGGTTTAAGGAATGATATCGTATTTAGGTCAGATATAGAACATCAGTTAGAATTAGCTAAAAGAGGAGTTCCATTTAGTGTATTTTTTGGAGATCTTGGTGCATTGAAATTTGTTAATGATAATTATGGAAGAGATAATGGGGATAGATTAATTAAATTTGCAGGAGAATTTATACAAGAGAATGTTAGAGATGCTGATTTGGTTTATCGGATGGGGAGGGCCGCTGATGAATTTGGTTTTATTCTTCCAAAAACTGATGAAAGCGGAGCACGGGTTTTTTATAATAATTTTAAGGAAGCAGCAGCATCTGCAAGACCTGGCGAAGTTTTGAATCTTTCTGGAGAAGCAAGAAATTTACCTTTAATTTTTCATTTAGGTTATGTTGGTGTTGATGAAAGAAAAGTTATTGGTGTTGATGAACTATTAAGAGAAGTAGACCACGAAATGATTAGAGATAAGGAAAGAAATAGAAGAAATTCAAAGTATAAAGGATTTATTCGTTCTTAATTTTAAAAAATGGTTAATAAAAATCAAGGCTGGGAATATATAAGAAAGTTAGCTGATACTTATTTAGAAGAAGTTGCAGATGGACATGGTGTGGGAAATGCAGAAAGATCTCCTATTCAAGTTAAGATTGCCCAAGATATTATTGAAAGAACTATACCCTTTCTATATGATGTTGTTGGGAGCTTAACTTCTCCTCATCCCATCAAGGGGATGTATCTTAGAATTAAAGGCAGCTCTAAACGGATTATGGTGTCATTAAGAAAAGGTATTGAATTAGATGAATTGGTAAACCAAGGGGCCATAGGCATTATTAATGGTTTAAAAAGATTTGACCCCAATAAAGGAAACATATATGCGTTTATTAAAGCTACTGTTATATATGAAATTCTTAATTCATTTAAGTTTAAAGATAATAGTGGATTAATCCGTCTGACCCAGCATTTTTGGGATAATTCTAGAAATATTTTAAATGATTCTAGTTTGGACAGAAAAGAATTTTTAGATAATTTGGTGGAGCAGACAGGGGCGAGTTATGAAACAGCTTCTTTAATTTATTGCAGTCAGCGAGAACAATTTTTAAATATTGATGATCTGGTTGCGAAGGATTCTCCTATTTTGAATAGCCTCATTGATAGGTCTTTAGTTGAGAATCAAGTAGCTGAAGGATTAGAAGAAAACTTAATTTTTATTTCTGTTTATCAAAATGTATTGAAAACCATTGATTTCTTATCTGATAAGGAAAAGTTTGTAATAAGAAAACGCTTTGGAATTGAAGATGGAATTTGTTATACTCTTGAAGAAATAGGCACCCTATTAGGAGTTACAAGAGAAAGAATAAGGCAAATTGAAGCAAAATCTTTGGATAAACTAAGGAAAAAAATAATTTCTGCTGGATCAGCTTTTTAATTTCTCTTTAACTGCTTTTTCTGAGATTATTGCAGAATTACCAGAAGGATCTTCAATTACAATTTTACAAGATTATTGCAGAATTACCAGAAGGATCTTCAATTACAATTTTACAAGAAAGATCACCATATTTGATTTTTCTAATTTTTTTAAGAAGATTTTTTGCTGATTTTTTTATTTTTGGATCTTCGGTTTCGTCTCTTTGAGATTCTATAATTTTTTCAAAATTATTTAATAATCCTTCAATATTTGAAATAAAACCAATAGATGCTGGACCGGGAGTCATTGTCATCCTTAATGTTGGAATTTTTACTGTTGCTCTTGAGGATTTTACTACCCTTATTTTCATGTCGTCTTCTGAATTTGTTTCTATTGTGTATTTTGCAGGTTCTTTTTGTGTTGCTGCTTCAACATCTGATTTTTTATAATTGCAAGATGAACAATTCATTGAGATGCTTCAACATCTGATTTTTTATAATTGCAAGATGAACAATTCATTGAGAATACGAAAACTTTATCGAAGTATGGGATATCTATTTCTTCTTCTGTTAATGTTAAAGTTTTTTTCTATTTCTTCTTCTGTTAATGTTAAAGTTTTTTTATGACAAAAAGGACAAGGTTGATTCTCTAGTTTTTCCATTTTTATAATTCTTCTATTCCTTCTTTTGTTAAGGCCATTAATCTTATTCCTATTCCGAGTTTTAGTAATGCTGAAAGAATAGCCATGTGTTCTTTTCCTGTTCCTGAAATAAGATTTAAGGCAACATCCCCCCATGTGTTCTTTTCCTGTTCCTGAAATAAGATTTAAGGCAACATCCCCTTCTAGTTTGTCCTTTAATGAGTTTTGTATTTCTGTTGCTAAATCTTTTATTGGTTGTGTCGAGTTAGTTAGGATGAATTCTGCATTTTTTTGATTGTTGAAGTTTTCTTTTCCAAATTCATTGGTTATCAGAAATATTTTTTCCCATTCATGGTCTTGAATTAGTCTGGAAACGCGTGCCCCCAGGTTCCCTTTCCTGTTGATAAACAAGCAATTAAAGTTGTCATGTTGTTATTTTAAGGTCAAGATTTATATATTTTATGCTTTGGAAAACTATTTATAAGATTAATATCTTTAGAGATAAAAAATGGTTAAGGTTCATACAAGGACAAAAAGGAAATTGGGTTTAAAGTCCCATGTAAGCGGGTTAACTAGAGCTCAACTTGCCAGGAAAACCGAAAAGAAACACAAGAAGTTTAAAACAGAAGAGGCTGCTAAGAATTGGATTTCTAAGAAAAAAGCTAAGAATTATGAGATTAGAAAACTAAAAACAGGAAGAGTTAAGGTTATTATTAAGTAGAAATTTATTTAAACATTTGAATTTGTTTTTAAGTTATGAAAGTTTCTAAAGATACACCTTTAGCAGAAATAACCTTAAGGAGATATGAAAAACCTTATGATTTAAAGGGAAGAGAACTAATAAAGAAAATTTGTTTGTCTGTTGGATTATTACAACCAGGAGACTCCAGAGATATTATTGTTGAAGTTTTGAGGGTGTTATTGGATGCAAGGAAAGAAAAGATTTTATTGAATTCTGAAGCTGTTGAGAAAAGAGTTATTGAATTAAGAGAAAAGGAAAATTTAGAGTTGAAAGGGGTAGCGAGTTCTAATATTAGAAGGCAGCTGAAAAGATTGAGGGATTTATTTTTTGTAGAAAAGATCAAGAATGATTATAGGATTAGCGAGTTTGAGGAATTGCATAATATATATGAGAGTAAAGTGGAAAAGTTTTATTTGGAGAATATTAAAGAGAG
>JAFCDD010000017.1 GCA_017609845.1 Candidatus Woesearchaeota archaeon
GTTGTTTATCTGGATTCTGCATGCATGGCTCTTAAACCCAAACAAGTTATTGAAAAAGTTAATGAATATTATAAGGAATATCCTGGGTGTGGTGGAAGAAGTTATCATAAGATTGGAAAAAGAGTTACAGAAGAGGTTGAAAATTCCAGGAAGATCATTAAAAAATTTTTAAATGTGAAAAAAGGAGATATTATTTTTACTAAGAATACTACAGAAGGAATTAATTTAGTTGCTAATTCTTTTGGTTTTAAGAAAGGGGATAAGATTTTGACGACAGATAGGGAACACAATTCTAATTTATTGCCATGGCAATTATTAAGTAAAAAAGGAATTAAACATAGTGTTGTTGAGTCTAAGGAAAATTTTACATTTGATTTAGATAGATTTAATAATATGGTTAAAGGAGTCAATCTAGTTTCTTTTGTTCATACTTCTAATTTAGATGGTTATACTTTGCCTGTTAAGGAAATAATAAAGATAGCCCATGAGAATGATTGTTTGGTAATGTTGGATGGGGCCCAAAGTGCTCCACATAAGGAAGTTAACATTAAGAAATTAGATGTGGACTTTTTTGCTTTTTCTGGACACAAAATGTTGGGTCCTACAGGTATTGGAGCTTTGTATGGTAAAAAAGAACTATTAGAAGACTTAAATCCTTTTATTGTTGGTGGAGAAACTGTAGTTGAGACAACTTATGATGATCATGAATTTGAAAAAGTTCCTTATAGGTTTGAGGCAGGATTACAACATTATGCAGGAATAGTTGGATTTGGGGAAGCTGCTAAGTATTTAATGAAAGTTGGAAGAAAAAATATAGAAAAACATGAAATAAAACTACAGAAGTTTATTATTGATGGATTAAAAGATATTAAAAAAATAAAAATGGTTGGAGCAATAGTTGATTCTGGGATATTTAACTTTAATGTTGATGATATGAGTCCTCATAATGTTGCTATGATTTTGGATGAGACCGATAATGTTATGATAAGGAGTGGAGCTCATTGCGTACATAGCTGGTTTAATAAACATAAGTTGCAGGGAAGTGCAAGAGCCTCTTTGTATTTGTATAATAATAAAGAAGATTGTGAGAGATTTGTGAAAGCGATGAATAAGGTTATTAAGTTGGGCTAATTATAGTTAATTTTATAAACTATTGATTAAAATTTTTCTCTATGTTTGATGTTATTATAGTTGGAGCAGGACCTGCTGGTTTAAGTGCTTGTCTAGAAGCTAAAAAAGCAGGATTGAAGTATTTATGTTTAGAGCAAAATAAAATAGCCGATACAATAAGGAATTACCCCAAGAATAAAAAGGTGCATGAAGATTATATGAATATGAAAGTAGAAAAGGAAGGAGATTTCTTTTTTCTTGAATTAGGTAAGGAAGAACTTGTTGAAAAATGGGAAGAAATTGTAAAAAAGGAAAAGTTAAATGTAAAAGAAAATGATGCTGTTATAGATATTAAGAAATTAAATGAAGGATTTAAAGTGGTTTCTTCTTCTGGTGAATATGAGACAAAGAATGTTGTTTTGGCTATTGGAAGAGTATCTAATCCCAGAAAATTGTGTATTAATGGAGAAGAGCAAGATAATGTTTTTCATACTATGATGAATTATGAGAAATATAAAGATAAGAATATCTTGGTTGTTGGAGGAGGCAATAATGCTATTGAGTCTGCAATACTATTAAGTAAAAATAATAAAGTGACTTTAAGTTATAGGAAGTCTGAATTTTTTAGATTAACTAAAGAGAACAGAGAAGAAATAAAAAAAAGCAACATAAATTTTATTTTTGAATCTAATTTGATAATGATTAATGATAAAAATGTTGAATTAGATATTAAGGGGGAGATTAAGAACCTTGAATTTGATTATATATTTATTTTGATAGGTTTTAATTTACCAAAATCTTTTTTAGATAAGATTGGAGTTGAGGTTGAGGATAGAATCGATAGTAATATAAATGGGATTTATTTGATTGGCGATGTAAGGAAATTAAGAAATGTTGTTTATGCTATTAATGATGGGAAGAAAGTTATTGAGGTAATTAAAGATGGATTATGATAAGGAAGCAATAAAAATGCATAAGGAAAAAAAAGGCAAGATTGAAGTAGTTAGCAAAGTAAAATTAGAAAATAAAGATGATATGTCTATTGCTTATACTCCTGGAGTGGCCGAACCTTGCAGGGAAATTGCCAAGGATAAAGAAAAGGTTTATGATTATACTGCTAAAGGAAATATGGTTGCTGTTGTTACTGATGGTTCAGCAGTTTTGGGTTTGGGGAATATTGGGGCTGAAGCAGCATTACCTGTTATGGAAGGCAAGGCAATATTGTTTAAGGAATTTGGTAATGTAGACGCATTTCCCATTTGTTTAGATACCCAAGATACAGATGAAATAGTTAAGGCTGTTAAGCAGATTGCTCCTGTTTTTGGAGGTATTAATTTGGAGGATATCTCTGCTCCAAGATGTTTTGAGATTGAAGAGAGATTAAAAAAGGAATTAGATATTCCTGTTTTTCATGATGATCAGCATGGAACTGCCGTAGTAGTTTTGGCTGGTTTGATTAATGCTTTAAAGTTAACTAATAAGAAAAAAGAAGAAATTAGGGTTGTTATTTCTGGTGCTGGTGCTGCAGGTATAGCTGTTGCTAAGATATTATTGAATTATGGTGTAAAAAATATTGTGTTAACTGATAGTAAGGGAGCAATATATAGTTGCAGAGATCATTTGAATTTTTCTAAGAATGAAATTTCTGTAGTTACTAATTCTAAATGTAGCCATACTGAATTTCAAGATAGTGAGAGATGTAAAACTTGTGTTAGAGGAAGTTTAAAGGAAGCTATTAAAGAAAGAGACGTTTTTATTGGAGTGAGTGCTCCCGGAATAGTTAATAAAGAAATGATTAAGAGTATGAATAGGGATCCTATAGTTTTTGCCATGGCTAATCCCGTTCCTGAAATAATGCCTGCCGATGCTAAGGAAGCTGGAGCTAAAATAATAGCTACAGGTAGAAGTGATTTTCCTAATCAAATAAATAATGTGTTGGCTTTTCCGAGTATTTTTAGAGGAGTTTTAGATGCTAGATCCAAGGAAATAACTGAAGAAATGAAGGTTAAGGCTGCCGAAGCATTGGCTGATTCTGTTAAAGATTTGAAAGAAGACAAGATAATCCCAAATGTTTTTGATGAAGGTTATAGAGAAGCTGTTGTTAAGGCGGTTAGTCTTTTATCTTAAGTAACCTTTTTAATCTTGGTTCATCAAATCCGATAACAATTTCACCGTCAATTTCTGTTACTGGAACTCCCATTTGGCCTGATTTCTCTACCATTTCTTTTGCTTTCTCGTGGTCTTTTCCAACATCAAATTCTTCAAATTCAATTTGATGTTCTTTTAAAAAATCTTTTAGTTTATGACACCACACACATGTTTCAGTAGAATATGCAGTTATTTTCATTTTAATCTATTTTAATGGGATTGTTTAGTATATAAAATTATCTTTGGTTTTTAAGAAGGTCTTTCTATTGTTTCTAAAGTGAATTGCATCTTTGTTTCATTTCTTAGAACAGTAATTGTTGTTTTTTCTCCTGGTTTAACCCACGCTATTGTGTTTCTTAGCTCATTTAAGTTCTTTATTTCTTTTCCCTCTACTTCTATTATAATATCTCCTTTTTTTATTCCTGATTTAGTTGCCGGGCCTTTTGTTAATACTTCTGTTACTCTGACTCCTGGAACTATTTCTCCTTCTCCTTCTTTATTTAAGTTTATTATGTTTTCTCCTGCAATTCCCATATAGCCCCTAGTAATGTTTCCATATTTTATTAGTTCATCCATTATTTTCTTTGCCAGATTGCTCGGAATGGCAAATCCAAGTTCTCCTGCAGATATATCTGAAACTATGAATGTGTTTATTCCTATTACCTTTCCTTTAAGGTTTAGCAATGGTCCTCCGGAATTTCCAGGATTTATTGATGCGTCTGTTTGTATGAAATCACGATATTCTGTTGGTCCTTTTTCCCTGTGTTTTGCGCTTACAATCCCGGATGTGACTGTGAAATCATATCCATATGGCTGACCAATAGCTACTATTCTTTCTCCTATTTTAACTTTATCAGAATTGCCAAACTCTAAATATGGAATATTTTTTGCTTCTATCTTAAGAATTGCTAAATCCACTTTCTCATCTGTTCCTATTATGTCCGCCCTGAATATTTTTCCGTTTGATAATACAACAGTTATATTTCCGTTTGTTTGATTTTTTATTATATGGTTGTTTGTTAAAACATAGCCATTAGGAGAAGTTATTACTCCTGATCCGGATCTTAATCCAGCTATTATTGAGACTACTGCAGGAGTTGCTTTTTTAGCTACTTCCTCTACTGAGTCTAATTTTATGCTTATGTAAGCTACCTGAACTAATAAAATCAATACTAGTAAGAAAATTATTATGTTTAGTTGTGTTTTTTTTCTCATTTTCTATAAAAAAAATAAAAAATTAATATCTGCGCCAATAAACCCATCTTTCATAATTATCGTAGTGTCTATTTCCTCTTGCGTCATAAAATTCTTTTTCTCTTCTTTCATAGAAATCATATTCCATTCTTCTTGTTCTTGGGTAATAATTGTATCGATAATAAGGCTGGTAGTACCTTTTGTTTCCGTTATATCTGTTATATGTAACTTTTTTTGGATAATCTATGTATTTGCTGTAGTATTTTTTTGGTGATGGATGTTCGTCGTCGTATCTTCCATATTTATTTGTTGGCCAATAGTTGTGGGCTGTTGCTAGGCTAGAAATTATGAAAATACTTATTATAAGCCCTATAATAAATAATTTTTTCTTCATATCAAAACCCCTCTCACCTCGCTTGATTAATGATGGTTAAATCTTAAAAAGCTTTTGGTAATTAAAATTAGGACAAAAAGACCCGTGGAGAGGCTTATTGCTTTTATTAAGACTATTTTGAAGAAGTTATAGAAGAATTCTTGTGGAAATAGTTGTAGTAATAATGAATTTGAAGGAAGAAGCCATAAATTGTTTTGGAAAAGGATTTTGTGGAATATTATAAATGTGGATTGGAAATTTAATAAGAATAAGGATAATAATGTAAAAATTGCTATTGGGACAAGAGTTGCTATTTTTAGTGTTTTTGCTATTGGTTCTTTTATGTTATACAACGAAAAACTGTAGATTATTAAAAATAAATAAAAGATTAAATTGAAGTTATTTATCTTCCTTTTAACGTCGTTCATGTGAATTGTTTCTCTTTCTGAGAATTTGTTGTTTAACTCTTTTTCTCCTTTTAAGAAGTCTATTATTTCTTTTTGGTCTTTATTATATATATTTGGATCAAATAATGTCAATTTAAATACAAATAAGAAGATTATTATTGAAGTTAATATAATAAATAGTTTATTCATTTAGATTACAGCCAGTTAATCTGCTTAATGTTTCTAAATTTTGGGTTCCTAAGAGTTCTGAGCCGTCCTGGAGTTTCCATGTTGGAACCGCCTTAATTCCTTCTGATAAGCATTCTGGATTATTGAATCTTCCCAAAGGATCACATTCAACATATATATCTGTTAGGTCTGTTTTGCCAAACATCTCTTTTTGATCTTTACAATGAGGACATTGGTAAGATCCGTAGAATTTGATGTCTTTTGATGATAAACAAGATACAAAACTGTCATAACCTTTTCCTGCATCAGAGCATCCTACAATGAATATGATTGATATTAATATTATTAATATGATTGTTTTTTTCATATTTTTTTATGGAATTAGAACTAGTATAAATACCTTTCTTTTGAGGGACAACATAAATTTATAAATAAAAAGGAGTATTTTTATTTATGTTTTATCATAATATTGACTCTGTTTTGTTTAATGTTTTTGGTTTGGAGATAAGATATTATGGGCTTTTTTATATTATTGGTTTTATAATAGCTTATTTTTTTATTGTGTATTTGTTTAAGGAAAAAGGAGTGAAATTAACTAAAGATGATGTTTTGGATTATTTAATTTATTTGGCTGTTGGTTTACTGGTTGGTGGAAGAATTGGTTATGTTATAAGCCATTTTAATCTTTATGTAGATAATTTATTGTCTATTTTTTATATCTGGAAAGGAGGAATGGCTTTTCATGGTGGTTTAATTGGAAGTGTTTTGGCTGGCTGGCTATTTTCTAGAAAGAAAAAGATTGATTTTTATAAATTGGCAGATGTTACTATGATCCCTTTGGCTTTGGTGTTGGCATTAGGTAGAATTGGAAATTTTATTAATGGAGAACTATATGGAAGAGTAACTAATGTTTGGTGGGCTGTTAAATTTAATAGTGTGGAAGGTTTTAGGCATCCATCCCAAATATACGAGAGTTTTAAGAATTTGTTAATCTTTTTTATTTTGTTTTTTAATAGAAAAAGAAAACATAGAGATGGTTTTATTTTTTGGTTGTTTATAATGTTGTATGGTTTGTTTAGGTTTATTGTCGAGTTTTATAGGGAATTTAGTTATTATTTTTTTGGTCTTAGTTTTACGCAAATTTTAAGTATGATTATGTTTTTAGTTGGATTGTACTTTGTTTATAAAAAGAGGTGAAGATGAAAGAGTCTGTAAGGAAAGATATTATGGCTGTTCTTAGGGATAGCCTTAAGTCGATAGGCCAAGGCAATGTAGCTTCTTTAAAGGAGATTAGTGATCATGTTATTCATACTGCTTCTATAACCCAGGAAGACAGTGTTATTTCTGTTGCTGTTATAATTTACTCTTTATCTAAAATTTTTGATAAATGGCAATATAGGAAAGACAAAAGATGGAATAGATTTAAGGGAAATGTTGTTAAAGAGTTAGAAAGAAGTTTAAATAGGTTAGAAAAAGGAGAGATAAAATCGTATAAGGATTCAACAAAAAATTTCTTTAAGATTATTGGAGATTTAGATGATAAAGTGGGATTATACATAACCCATGTTATTAATCAAGCAAGAATCAAGAAAGGTTCCAGAGTTTATGAACACGGAGTTTCTGTTGGAAGGGTTGCCAAAGTGCTTGGTGTTTCTGAATGGGACCTTTTGACTTATTTGGGGAATACAAAGATAGTTGATAAAGAGCCAGTTTTAACTAAGAGAGTTAAGGAGAGGCTGTTGTTTACTAGGAGGTTGTTTTCATGAGATCGATTGTTTTTGATTCTAGCGCCATAATAAGCATAGCAACAAATAATCTATTATGGGTCTTAAAATCCTTGAAAGAAAAGTTTAGAGGTAATTTTTATATTACTGAAAGTGTGAAAGAAGAGATTATTGATTATCCGATTAAGACTAAAAAATTTAAGCTGGAAGCTATGCAAATATTATCTCTGATTTCTGATGGGGTGCTGGAAGTTTATAGTAATGATAAGGTTAAGGAAAGATCCTATTATTTTTCTAATTTAATTAATAATATGTTTGAGGCCAGGGGAGAATTTATTCAGGTTGTTCAGAAAGGAGAAATGGAAAGTTTGGCTTTGGTTGAATATCTTAGTTCTAATGCTTTTGTTATAGATGAGAGAACTACAAGGGTTATAATAGAGAATCCACTGAAATTATTGAAATTATTGGGAAGAAAGTTACACACTAAGATTAAGCTTAATAAAAATAGTTTAAAGGCCTTTAAGGTGATTGGAGATATTAATGTTATTAGGACTAGTGAATTATTGGCTGTTGCTTTTGAATTGGGAATTCTGGATAAATATATAGAAGATAAAGAGAATCTTGTTGGAAAAGATTTGAAAAGGGATTTGTTGGATGGTGTTTTGTGGGGATTAAAATTGAAAGGGTGTGCTATTTCTTCTAATGAGATTAATGAACTTTTGAGATTAGAAGGTTTTAAAGGCAAGAGATAATTTTATAAATTCTAAATAAGGTAGTTTTTTTGTGGGGGCGTAGTTTAACCTGGCTAGAGCACGCGGCTCCAGACCGCGAAATGGGGGTTCGAATCCCTCCGTCCCCATATTAGTATTTTAATAATATAGTTTTTACCATCCAAAAGTTTATATATGCGTTATAACTATTGGATAATAAATAATTTATGATTCATAGGGGGAATAATGATGAAGAAAATTGGTATTTTGGTTATGTTTTTACTGTTTTTTGTTTCTGTGGTTAGTGCCGCAGATTTTGAGATTATCAAGGTTAAGGTTGATGGTGTAACTGTTTATGAAGACGGTGGTTTTGTTGATGAAGGTTCTTTAGTAAATTTAGAAAGAGATGGTAATTTTGATGTTGATGTTTTTGTAAAAGGATTGAATAATTCTGATGATGTTAGAGTTAAGGCTTGGTTAGGAGGTTATGAATATGGGGATGTAGAAGATAAAAGTGGTATATTTGATGTTACTGCCGGGGTTATCTATAGAAAAGGTTTGAGATTAAGTATCCCTGATGATATAGATGCTTCTGAGGATTATACTTTACATGTAGAAGCTTATAGTGATGAAGAAAGCGATAGAAAGAGTTTTGGTACCTGGATAAAAGAAACAAGGCATTCTTTGAAAATACAGGATGTTATTGTAAGACCAGGGAACAGCGTAGATGCCGGCTCCCCTTTATTTGTTACTGTAAGAGTTGAGAATTTAGGAGATAAAAAGGAAGAAGATATTAAGGTTAGTGTAAGCATACCCGGATTAGGATTATCAACAAGAGATTATATAGATGAATTAGCTGCTCATGAAGTAGCTAATGAGGATGAGGAGGATTCTGAATCCAGTGATGAATTATTTTTAAGAATACCTAAAGATGCTGCTGACGGAGATTATACGTTAAAAGTTAATGTTGAGTATGATAGGGGACATGGATTTGTAAGTTTTGAAGATGTTATATCTGTTAGAGGGGTAGATGAAGAAAAGGAAGAAGGTAAAAGTTTGGTTGTTGTTGACAATGCTGCCTTGAGTGCAAGCCAAGGAGAAGAAGTTAGTTATAAATTAACTGTCTTGAATGGTGGAGAGGAAGCACAGATATACTCTGTTGACGTTAGTGGAGAAAAATTATTTGCTAGTTCAAGTGTTGATCCTAGTTTTATTTTAGTTCAAGGAGGAGAGAGTGGCAGTTTGTTTGTTAACTTGAAAGCTAGGGAAGATGCATCTCAAGGAGTGAAATCCTTTGTTGTTAAGGTTAAAGAAGGAGATACTGTTATAAGTGAAGTAACGCTTAATTTGGAGATTGCAGGAAAAGCTGGTTTAGATACAGGTAATGTTCTGGTTTTAGGTTTTGTTGTTTTGATAGTGATTTTGATTATTTTAGGCATTGTTTTATTGTTTACTAGGGGCGGGGAACCAGAAGAACCAGGAGTTGAAGGACAAACTTATTATTAAATCCTCTTTGTTTTTAAATTTTACTCCTTATTAAATCTATTCCAAAAACTATATATACCATTATATTCTAAACTTTCTTATAGGTGTCAGGGACTACAACCACCTTTAAAAAAACTAGTTCTTAAAAAATATGTAGGAATTAAAAATGGTTCAACCACCCAAAATATTGGCGTTAGGTTATAGAGAAAGATTGTTGGAATTTATTAGAAGAAGATTGAGAGAGGAATGGAACCACAAGATTGGACAACTAAGCCCTTTATCATTCAACCAAGAAGTGCTAAAAGAAGCAAGCTAGTAAAACGTAACACTCACTGGCTATAGACCAATTATCTAAAAAGTTGGTGTTAGTAACTTTAAATTTGGGGGCATTTAAAAGCTAATATCTTAATGAAATTTATTTTTATATTCGGGATATAATCCAAATAACTGTTCTTGACTTTGTTTGTTCAAACTTTTAATATTCTTACTTATCTGTCTTGATTTCCTATAAAATACAATTGAAATAATTATTATTAAAATTCCAAAAAAGATTGCCATACTGATTGTATAGGGATTTAATCCACTAAGAGAGATAACAATAGCTATTGTGGATAATAGAATAGAAATTAAAGAGATAGCAAAAGATATTGTAAATATGAATACGGTGGTCAGGAAGTCCCTATTAGATGTATCTAATTGAATCATAAACTTTTTATCTTGTTTGTTTCTTTTCATCTTTCTCTTTTTCTCCAGCTAGTAATTCTCGCACCGCCTCTAAACCAAGGTTTTATTTTTGGTTCCTTTTTCTTTCTTGGATATTTTTCTTCTTTTGTTTTAATACCAAAAAAACTTAAGAATTTGGTTAACTTCTTTTTCCTTTTTTTAGCTTTAAACCTTCTAATGCTCTTAGGTTTCATTTTTTCTTTAATTTTTCTAGTTTCTTAATTTGATATCTTTTTTCTATAAAATAGGCCCCTATAACAAACAATAAAGCAATAATTAAATTTCCAATAATCCAACCTAACACGCCGGCTAGGATAAGAATTACTATATCTCCAACCCCTAAAGAAGTTACCTTATATTTCCCTTTTTGTTTTTTGAATTTCATTTTTTTATTGGTTCGGTTGCTTCTAAGTAAATGTCTCCGTATTGGTATGATTTATCTTTTCCTTTATGGAAGACTCCTTTTGCAGTGTAATATGCCCCTTTCTCCCCAGTTAATTCGTTTCCATAATCAAAGTTTCTATCTTCCCAGAAAGTTTTTACCCAAATATAAATTCCATCATCGTCCTCTAAAAGAACCGAATTAACAAATCCAGAAAATCTTGCTCGTCCTCTGATTATAATTTTCTCTCCATCATATTTATCGGGATTTAATTTTAATTCAGAAATACTAACTTTTGGGGGTTTAGTTGTTAAATCCTCTTCACTATTAATATCATCTATTTTAATTTCATAGTTTCCAACCTTTAAATTACATCCAGTAATAAAAATTAAAGTAATCACCAATAGGCTAAACAATTTTTTTTTCATTTTTTACCATTAAAAGCAGTTTAAAGATATATAATATTTTCGGATATATCTATATTACTGATACATGAAAATCTTTTAGATGGCTTTATCTTGAGTATTTTTACCCTTTTTTATTGGATTTTTAGATGAATTTTAACAGCAATATATATTTAAATATAAACAAATATAAAAATCATTAAAGAGGTAGAGATTTTCATTAAAATAAACAAGGGGGGACAAAAAATGAAAAAGTTATTTTTAGTCTTATTGATCTCTGCGATGTTATTGATATCGGTCGGTTTAGTAACGGCAAAGGGTATGGGAAAAGGATGGGTGTATTATGCCTATATAGATGTCACATGGGATGGAAGCAGTGCAAATGGAAACTGGCATGTATACGACCCAGATGATAATCATCTAACTGGATGTGATGATTGTTTAGAAATGGAATACGACTTTGTGTGCATTGGAAATACATTACAATTTGATGAAACTTATGTGGAGGTAGTTCCAGCATATCCGCAGACACACCACGTAGTATTACACGATAATGATGGAGATAATGTTTACACAGGTTGGATAACAGCTAGATATGATTGGCCTATTGGTGTAACAAGAATGGACGTTATAGAGTATGAAATAGAAGTTAATGATGATTGTGAAGCAACAGATTTCTTCTACAGAGAGCACGAATATAAACAGAAAAACTCTGTTTAATCTCTTTTTTATTTTATTTGAATATGGTTAAAGAAAAATCTAATGAAGATTGGTATGATTTGGGTACTCGGATTTATAATGCATATCAAAAATTAAGGAAAAAAGATGCAAAAAAAGATGCAAATCACCCTTTGTTAAATTTAATTGGATTTGATAAGGAAAAAGATTCTGGAGATCCGCAGATTAAATTAACAGAAAAATTCTTAGAAGAATATTCTGGCATGGGAAGACATTATGAGAAGTTAGAAATATACTTGGGTAATTTAGAGAATAATTTGGAAGAAGATTAAAGATTTTTATATTTTAAGGCTAACTACTTTTGTCATATGATTTTGCATGGAAACCCCATAAATTCTGTCTGCTTCTGTTATTACAGAATCATTATGAGTTATTACAATGTATTGTGAATTTTCAGCATACTTATTTATTAATTTTGATAATAATTCTGAGTTTGTTTTGTCTAATGCAGCATCAACTTCATCTAAAAAGTAAAAAGATGCCTGATAAGGACCTTATATCCAAATATTTCTTTCCTATTATTTTTACACTTATTGTTACTCCTGATTCAAATAGGTTTTCCATATCTTCTATTTCTAGAGTGGCAATCCCCTTTCTGGATAGACTTTGGAAAATTTCTTTAAAGTTATTATTAATTTGATTAAATGTTTTCATAAATAGGGATTTTTTCTTGCCATCAATTTCTTGCATCATTGTTAGGACATCTTCTCTTTCCATTTTTAATTTTTCTGATTTATCTATTACTTTTTGATATTCTTTTTTAATTTCTTCATATACCTCTAATGCTCTTAGGTTTATGTTCCCTAAGCTGTTTAATGAAGATTCTGCTTTTTTGATGTTGTATTTTAATTCTTCCAAACTGAAACCTTTTTTTAGACTGATACCTGCAAATTCTTCAAATTCTTTATTTATTCCTTCTAATTCTCCAATTATTTTTGCTTTTTCTATTGAAAAATTATTTATTCTGTATTCTATTGCCTTTATTTTTTCTTCCTCTCTTGCTATTGTATTTTGTTTTTTGTTTATAGCTTCATTTATATTGTTACGTTGAGAGAATAGTTTTTTGAAGTTTGAATAGAATTTCTTTTCTATTGCTTCTTTTTCTTTTAGTTCTTTTTCTTTTAGTTTTAGGTTACCTTCCAATGTTAATAACCCTTCCTTAAATTGTTGCCTTTCTTTTTCTTGTTCTTTTATTATTTGGTTGGTCCTTTCTTTTTCTTTTAGGTAAATATCATTAATCTGCATGTTTATATTTGATAAATTAGATTTAATCTCTATTATTTTGTTTGTTATTTTTTCTTTTCTTTGTTCTAGGTCGTCTAATTCTTCTGGTCTTTTTAGATTTAGTTTTTGTTTTATTTGTTCTCTTTGTGATTTTAGGTTTGAAATGATTTCTGTTTTTTTATTTAAGTCTGATTCTATTTTGCTTATTTGTTTGTTTATTTCTTTTTCTCCTTTTAATAAAGCAGAGTAGTTGGATTTTATTTGTGATAGGTCATCAATGTTGAATATTTTTCCATGTTTGATTAATTCACCTTCAATCCCTGATTTTTTTTGATTTAAAGAGTATAATTTCTCCTGATTTCTTTTTTCTGCTTGTTCAAATGTTTCTAAACTTTCTTTTAGTTTTTTGTTTTCTTGTTCTAATTTCTTTAGGTCGGTATTTAGTTCTTTTTCCTTGAATCCAGCTAAAGCCCTTCGAAAACCACCAACCATTGCCCCAGATGATTCTATTAGGTCTCCTTCTAGGGTTACCATCCTTTGTTTTCCAATACCTATCTTTCTTGCTGTCTTTATGTCATCTATTACTACTGTTGATCCAAAGACATATGAAAATATATCTTTGAATTTTGAAGAGAAATCTACTAGGTTTATTGCAAGATCATGTACTCCCGGTTGTTTTGGAGCAGGTTTTATATTGAAAGGACGTATTTTGTTTAAAGGTAAGAAAGTTAAAACTCCCAGTCTTGAATCTTTAAGATAGTTGATGCATTGTTCTGCTGTTTTATCATTATCAACTACGATGCTTTTTATTCTTGCTCCTGCTGCTATGCTTAATGCTTTAGAATATTTCGATTTTACATTTCCTAATGAAGCCACAGTTCCGTAGACTCCTTTATTTTTTAATTCTAAAATTTTTCTTGTTGCTATATCTGTTGCACTAAATTCCCTAATATGTATTTGTCTAGCATTTATTCTTGTTAATTCTTCATTATTTCTTGCTAGTTTTTCTCTTGAAGTTTGGATTTTAGATCTTAGTAATGAAGATTCTTTTTCTGATTTGGATAGTTCTGAGTTTGTTTTTTTGAGATCATTTTTTAATTCTGTTAGTTTTTGGATTATGTTTTCATTATCTTTTGATTTTAGGTTGTTTAACTGGAAATCAATCTTGTCTTTTTTTCTTAAGTAATGTTGTTTTTCTTCTCTTATTTTTTCTATTATTGTTTGTTCTTGCTCTATTTTTTGTTCTATCTCTTCTAAGCTTTTTGTTATTCCAAAGCCGGACCTTTTTCTTATTTTTCCCAACTTAGAGTTTACTTCTTGTTCTTCTTTTTTTGCAAGATTAAGATTCTTCTCTAGTCTTATTTTTTCTCTTTCTAATTCTCTGATTTTTTCTTCTATATCCTTGATGTTTTTTAGAAGTTGTTCTTTTCTGTTTTTTATTTTTTGTAATTCAGA
Source organism: Candidatus Woesearchaeota archaeon (assembly GCA_017609845.1). Taxonomy (GTDB): domain Archaea; phylum Nanobdellota; class Nanobdellia; order SCGC-AAA011-G17; family JACPNG01; genus JAFCDD01. The sequence continues at coordinate 14,246 of JAFCDD010000017.1, forward strand.
AGAATAATTTTCTTTGTTTGTTGCGTTTCTTACTATTTCCGTTTTTAAGGTTTCTATTTCTTCATGAAGTTGTTTTTGTTTTACTTCGCTTCTTTCTTCTATTGTTTTATTTATTTCTTCTATTTCCTTTTGCTTCTTGTTAATTACTTCTTTAATTTCTGTTATCTTTTTGTTTATTGAGTCAATTTCTCTTTGAGCGTTTTTACTTTTTGATTCAATTTCTTGTTTTTTTGCTTCTTTTTCTTTTATTTGTGAATTAAGGTAAGTGGCTTTGCTTCTTTTTATGTCTTTTTCTAATTCTTTATATTTTAATGCCTGATCCCTGTCTTTTTTTAGTTCTCTCAGATAAGCTTCTCTTTCTGTTAGTACAATATTTACTTCGTTTAGTTTTTCTTGTACTTTGTTTAAGTCATTAAGAGCTCTTTGTTTTTTATCTTCGTATACTGATATTCCAGATACTTCTTCTATTATCTCTCTTCTTTCTATTGGTCTCATTTCCATGAATCTTACTATGTCTCCCTGTAGGATAATGTTGTGACCGTTAGGATCTATTTTTGCTGTAGCTAATAATTCTATAATTTGTTGTCTTGTTACTTTTTTATCTAAAATTTTATAAGCAGATTGGCCGGACTGTTTAATTGTTCTGGAAATCTTAATTTCTTTTTCTTGTAATGGAAAATAATTATTTGAGTTATCAAATACTATTGAAACTTCTGCGCTTTTTGCAGGAGAACCATGTTTTCCACCATTGAAAATTAAATTTGCTGATTTTTCTGCTCTTAGTCCTTTAGCTGAAAGTTTACCTAGAACAAAACATAAGGCATCAGCTACATTAGATTTTCCACTTCCATTTGGACCAAGTATTACATTAAACTTATTGCCAAAAAGAAGTTCTGTTTTTTTAGCAAAGGATTTGAAGCCTTTTGCTGTAAGAGATTTTATTATTGTCATCTTATAGAGTTTTCCATTTTTGAGTGTTTAAATATTTTTTTGTTTTAGAATTTATCCAAAGTAGTTTGTTTCTTTTTCTTTGTTAGTTTCTTATATGTTTGCCAAGATGTTCTTATAATGTTTACATAATCTTTATGATATTTTTTTAGGAATTCCTTTGTTCTTGGGTCTGAGGGATAGCCAGAACCAATATTTTTTTTTATTTTGTCTTCTATTTCTTTTACTATCGTATCTCTTGTTACTTTTGAAAATATTGAGGCTAATGCCACTACCGGGTATTTTTCATCTGCTTGGTGTTCAAGTATTATCTTGGGATTTGTTGTTAGGTATTCTTTTAGATAAGTTAAGAAAGATTGTTTGTTAGAGCTTGGACAGTCTATTATTGCCTTATCTGGTTTGAGATGGTTTATTATAACAGCTATTTTTCTTGCTTCTAGCCAGTTAAGATTTAATTCTTTTGACTCTAAAGCGTCATCAATTTCTTTTGGATAGATCTCTATTATCCTTAATCTTACATTATGATTGAATTTATTGAATATTTCTAGTCTTTTGGAAGGTGTTAATTTTTTTGAGTCTTTGAGGCCGTTTATTTTATGTAAATGATCTTGATTTAGTATTACTCCGGTTATTACTAAAGGCCCTATTACTGCCCCCCTGCCTGCTTCGTCGATACCTAGAATTTTCATATATTTTGTATTATTAAATAACATATATAAAGATGATGGATTTTAGAAGATTTTATAAATTATATGTAGTTCAAATAAAAGGTGTTTAAAATGAAATCTGTTAATCATAGTATTGAAATAGAGACAAAGGATAAAGTAGAGTTCTTTAATATAACTAAAGAGATTAAAAATTTTGTTGAGAAAAGTGGAGTTAAAACCGGGCAGATAACTGTTTTTGCTAATCATGCTACAAGTGCTATTTTTGTAAATGAGGATGAGAAATTTTTGTTAGAAGATTTTAAAGATTTCTTAAATGAAATTGTTAAGGATAAGAAATTTAAACATGATAATATTTTAGAAAGAAAAGATTGTCCTGAAGATGAGCCAATAAATGGTCATGCCCATATTTTATCAACTTTTTATTTGCAACCCAGTATTAGTCTAATTGTAAATGATGGTAAACTGGAGTTAGGCAAATGGCAATCAGTATTTTTTATTGAATTAGATGGCCCTTGTCCAAGAGAACACAAGGATAAAAGAAAAATTATGGTAAATATAATTGGAGAATGAAATTTTCTAAAGAAGAAGTAAGAGATTTGTTAAAGGCATGGATAGCAATTTCAGTAGCCTTTGCTATTTTACTTAGAGGAGAGAATTTTCTATTAAGTGTTCTTTTATCTGCTTTAACAGTAGGCGTTGGTTTTTTAATTCATGAGTTAAGTCATAAGTTTATGGCTCAGAAATATCATTGCTGGGCCGAGTTTAGATCTAATGATCTTATGCTGTTGCTTGCTATTGCAATGTCTTTTTTGGGTTTTATTTTTATAGCTCCCGGAGCAGTTATGATTTCTGGAAGAGTAGATTATAGGAGAAATGGAATTATTTCTGCTGCTGGTCCTGTGAGTAGTTTGGTATTATCTATTTTATTTTTACCTTTAGTTATTCTTGGAACAGGATTTTTGCAATTAATGGGCAGTTATGGTTTTTTTATTAATGCCTGGATTGGTTTGTTTAATTTGATACCTATTTGGAATTTTGATGGTAAGAAGATATTAAACTGGAGTAGAAGTTTTTATGCTATTTTAGTTGTTGTTGCTTTATTGTTGGTTTTTGGTAGGGGGTTGGTTGGTTAGACTAATAGCGGGAGGAGAATTTGAACTTTGTACTAAAGGGTAAATTTTTCTAGTCCTAAACATTTAAGAAAAATAGAGAAATATTAGAAGGTAATATAGCGGGAGGCGGATTTGAATTCGGCAGTAGCCTTCTT
>JAFCDD010000053.1 GCA_017609845.1 Candidatus Woesearchaeota archaeon
TTTACTTCCTCAACACCCATATCTTTTGGTTTTAAAATTGGTTCTCCCATGTCAAATTTATCATAATCTTTTGAGTCAATTAAAAACCAGTTGTTATTGACAGATTCTTCATACAACCTTGTTCCCGGATAAGGAACCAAAATAGTTGATTGCAAAACATCACCGTAGCCTTTTTGCATTAAAAACTTAGATAAATTAAATGTATTTAAGGCATCTTTCTTGGTTTCCCAGGGATAGCCCAGAATCATAGTTAAATGTACAGTCAAACCAGCATTTTTAGCCATCCTGCATCCATCAACTATATTTTTAACAGTTATTTTTTTATTTAGTTTATCCAAAGTTTCTTGATTGGCAGATTCCAAACCAAATTTTAATAATCTAAATCCTGCCTTTCTCATTAAAATATAATCTTCTTGTTTTAAAATCCCAAACCTCATATTACAACTGTATCTTATTTTTTTATTATAACCTCTTTTTATTAAACCATTACATAAATCTCTAAGCCAGTCACCAACCATCAAAGTTCCAGAATCATCAAAGATCTCTTTAATTTTATATTTATCAATTAACATTCCAATCTCATCTAGGACATTATCAACGCTTCTAACTCTAAACTTAGGATATAAAACAGGCCATGCACAAAAAGAACACTGGCCATGCCAACAATCCCTCCCAGACATGATATACATATAAGGCCTATAAACCATGTTATACTCTTTTTGATACAATCTCCACTTTGTAAGTTCCCTGTCTATAAAAGGAGCATCATCCAGATTATGTTTTAATTCAAATTTGCTTCCAATAATCTTTTTATTTTTTCTATAATAAATTCCATTGGGAATGCTTTTAGTTTTTCCACTTAAATAATCACACAACTCATTTAACAAGAAATCATAATCTCCCCCAGTAACAACAAAATCTACTTTTGAATTTTCTAAAGTTTCCTTAGGTAATGCAGTAACATGATCACCACATATGGCAACTTTTAAATTAAACTTTTCCTTTAACTCATCAATTAACTTCCAATGTTGTTTTACAACCGGAGTCTTAGTCTCAAAGAATATTAAATCAGGCCTTTCATTTTCTACTATCCTAAAAAATTTATCTTTGTTAACGCCCTCAACAACGCAATCCAGCCAAACAACCCCATAACCATTATTTTTTAACATAGTGGCGGCACTTCCCATCACAACAGGAAAGATAAAAGTAGGATTAGCAAACCATTGAAACTGTCTGTTCTGACTTAATAAAGCAGTCCCTTTTTTGGATATTGTAGGAAGATAGCCAACTAAGACTTTCATAGAAACTTACTTCTGAAAAGTATTAATAAAAGTTATTATGATTGAACATATATAAAGAACACGCCTACTTTATTCTATTAAAAAATAACCCAGATAACGTACCCACACCATAACTCAAATGAATAAAGAAATAAAAAAACGGTAAAACAAAAAATAATATAAACTTTCCATGTTTCACAGCTTCATAAAAAGAAAACAAATAAGCAATCACAATATAAAACAACAAAGGCACAACAAAAATCCAAGATAAAAAAACAATTACTGGAAGAGAAACAATATATAAAACAAACAACAAAGGCACCAAATATATTGGTTTAATTAATGTATTGCCATATTTTTCTTTCTGCAACCGGGTCTTCCCATATAAATAAAACTGTTTAAAAAAACTTTTAAAATCCCTTCTTCTTTTATGATAAATAAATATGTTTGGACTATAAACCATTTTAAATCCTGCTTTTTTAACTCTGGCCAAAAAGTCTGGATCCTCTCCAGGAAACAACCTGGTATCAAACTGAACTTTTTCAAAAACTTTCTTCTTAACAAATAACACAGCAGAAGTCATAGACATTTCATCTGCATTTAAATTAAATCTTCCTTTTGAATAACGATTAGACATATTATGTGTGGCAAAAAAAGAACCAAAAGCATAACCGCTCATCCTAGCAAAAAAACCATCTGTTTTTGGAGTTAACTGTGGACCGCCAACAACATCTGTATTTTCATATTTCTCAAAGATCTTTTCGGCATTTTTTAATAAATCTCTATCAACAAAAGCATCATCATCCAAAAACAAAACAATATCTGCCTTGGCATCTTTAACACCATCATTTCTATTCCTTGAAGGATTCAGACCATGTTTAACAATAACCTCATAATCTTTTTTAGGATAATCCAGTTTTTCTAAAGACTCTACAACTTCTGCCTTTCTTCCAACTTAACCACTTCCAAACACCACATCATAAATTTTAACAATAAATCTAAACGGAGAATAAACTAACCTTAATCTGATAATGGATAAAAACATCTCTAAACTTGTTTTTCCAACCTTAAGTTTAGAATCTTCAGAATCATGCCATTCAATAGGAATTTCTTTAATTTTCATTTTATTTCTCTTAAATAAATATAATAAATCAATATCAAACCCCCATGTTGTTAATCCTAATTTTGGAACTATCTTCTTTAAGCTGTTTCCTTTAAACAACTTTGCTCCACACTGAGTATCTGTATAAGGCATAAAAAACAATAATCT
>JAFCDD010000018.1 GCA_017609845.1 Candidatus Woesearchaeota archaeon
TTTACCCCTGCCTTTTATTTTTAGATTGTATTGATTGCTTAAATTTCCAACCCTGATAATATTGTTGTTTGATATTATATCTAAGTCTTTTACTTCTGTGTTTGGTTTTATTGAGACGATTATTTCTTTCTTTTCCTTGTAATCTATTTGTTTTGGTTCAAAGCTTACTTTTATTTTTGGTATTAGTGCTACTTTTCTTTTTAGTGTTACTTCTTTTATTTTGTTTTCTGTTTCTGCTGTTATTTTTATTGTTTCTCTTGCCATTGTTTTAAATTCGATTTCTTGTTGTTCTATGATTTTTAGAGATATTAAATTACATTCGTCAAACAAGCAAACATTTATTTTTTCTATGTTTGTATTTCCTTTATTTCTGATTATACAATTGATTGTTTCTTCTTCTGTGTTGTAGTATGCTTTTTTATCTGTTGTACACTTTAAATCTATTTCTTCTAGGAATTCTTTTTCTTCTCTTGCAGTTAATTGATTTATTTTTTCTTGTGCTTGTTTTTTTGTGTACTCATTAAAGTTTTTTGAAAATTTAATTTTTGCAGTATCTATTGTGTTAAAGCTGGTTCTTACTTCTATGTCGGATGTATAGACATAACCTGATTTTGCATTTTCAGGAATTTTAAGAATCCAATAAACATTTTTTTCTTTTAAAGGTTCTATTATTGTTGTTTTTTGGGTTTCATCTTCTAATCCCGGACGGAGCTTTTGTTACTGTTAGAACCAAAGGAACGTAGTAGTTATGCGTATTTTTGATTTTTACTTCTAATGGGACATAACTTCCTGGAGCAACTTCGTTATTTAATGGTCTTACAAATATCTGTGTTTGTTTTAAAGGAGTTCCTTCTTTTTTTGTTATTTCTGCTTTAATTTCAAGATTAGAAGGTACTAATTGTATTCCTCTTGAGCGCCATTTATATTCTACAGATGGAGAGCCCGAATCGTCTGAATGAGAAAGTTTAACGTGACTTGGTGATATCCAACCATATTGGCCGAAAGTAACGTCAAAAGGAACCCAACCATATTCTGGAAAGTAAACCTCTGCCCAGCCATGATTCTCAAATTTATCTCCGTTGTTTGTGTAAACTGTTCCTGATACGAATCTGGCCGGAATTCCTAATGATCTTACCATGGAAATGAATAGGTTTGTTAATTCGTCACATACCCCTTCTCTATTTTCTAGAACCCAGGATGATTTTTGAACTACTTCTGCAGTTAGTGTATTTAAATCATATTTTATATTTCTGTTTACCCACTCTGCTATTTTATATATTGCGATAAAGTAATCTGTTTCTCCTTCCACTATTTCTGCTGCTTTATTTCTTATTTCCTCATTAATATCAATGAACTCTGTTGCTACTATATATTTTTCATACTCTAATGGGGAAACTGATGGAAATCTTAATTTGTTATAAATTTTTGGGAATGTGTTTTCTGTTTTAATTGTTGATGATAAGCCAAAGCTTAGTTCATCCCCGCTTGGTCGTTCCTTTGCCTCTGCCTCATCTAAATCGGAATTACCTGTTGTTTTTTCGATTTTTATATTAGCATTTATATCTATTTTTATTTCCATATTTTGGTAATTATGGAAATTTTCTCCTTGAGCTAGAGTAAATGGAATAAGAATCAAAAGTAAAAATACTATCTTTTTGATTTTTTCATCACCTCTAAATATCTGGAAAGTTTATTCTTTATTTGTTTTTTAAGTTCTTTTTCTATATTAAGTTTATCTATTTCTTTATTCCAATCTATTTTGGGCAATTTTGTTAAAGATCCTATAAATCTTCTATTTGCTTTTTTTGCCTGTTCCTCTATTTTTTTTGCATAAATTGAGTTAAAGCATCTTATTGAAGGGAATTTTGAAATAGAATTTGAGCCTGCTTTTAGTAATGTTGAGATATAATTAACTCTATCTTTCCATATCCCACATTGAATATCTATTTTTGGAAAAGCCTTTCTTGTTTTTTTAATCCATTTTGCCTGATATTCTTTTTTTGGAGGTTTGGTTTTTTCGAATATTGTTCCTTTTTGTGGATTGAGGCCGTAAAAGTGAATTTTTACTATATTATGTTTTTTAATGAATTTCTTAAGTAATTCAAAATCTTCTATTGTTTCTCCTAATCCCAAGATTATTGTCATTGAATTCTTTAGTTTTAGTTTTTTTGATATATTGAACATATTTTCATATGGTTTTATTGGTTTTGAAGGGCATACTTTTTTATGAATTGTTGGATTTATTGTTTCTATTGAGCCCACTACGCCGTAACTTTGTACATATTCTTTAATAAATCTCTAAATTCTCTTTTGGAGAATGCCTTTATGCCGCCAGATATAAAACCGATTTTCCATTTTAGTTTTTTGCATATAATCAATTCTGCCAGTATTGATGCTTGGGATCTTACTGCTTTTTTTGTTTTTGGCTGTGTTGACATATAACAATATGCGCAGTCTCTTATGCTACAATACCACGAGAAAAATATTGCTCTTTCAAACCAAGTTTTCATTTTATATTAGTTTTTTAAGATTAGAAATAAATGTTGTAAAATCTTTCTTTTTTACACTTCCTCCGCAAGCATGTTCATGTCCTCCACCGTAACCATCCAATCCATTTAATGCTTTTGGAAGTATTTTGTTAATTATTGTTTTTGTGCTTCTTAAACTAAATCTCATTTCTCCTGATTTTTCTCGTGCGATTAAAATTATTTTTTTTGGAAATCTATAAATTAGCTCATTAGATAGTTCGCCCGTAAAACTGGTTTTTATTGAAGGATAGGTAAAAATAAAGAGCTTTTCCTTTGTTTTGGATTTTAAAGCTTTGTTTAATATTGTTTGATACTCTTTGGTGTTTCTTTATTGAGAAGTTCATAAGGAGAATTTATTTTTTCTATTATTGATATTGATTTTCTTACGTCTGATGTTTTTCCTTTTAACAGAAAATTATACATTCTTATTAAATTTCCAAGTTGTGTTTCATAGATAATTTTTCCAGGATCCTTTGTTTTTTTTATTAGGTCTGGATAGTTTTTTGAAAGTTCGTTGAAGAATTTTGGGATATGCCAGTCACCAATCACCCCGATTGAAGATATCCACATATCTTTTTTTGTAATCTTATAGCACCAATATGATGTCGGCGTATTATCTGAATGTTTTTTTAATCTTGGGTTAAAGTAGTGGGCTCCCTTGGGTTTTTGGGGAATATGGTGGTCAATCCATATTATTGGAACTTTGGTTTTATCAATTACTTCTTGGTTCACTATTGGTTTATCCAAAATGAAAACTTTGTCCGGAGAATATTCTTCAATTTTTCTTAAATAAGGAGCAGACGAATAAGGAGAGCTTTTTGTTACTATTCCCTTTCCTCTTTTGATATATCTTTTTAATAGTAAGTAAGAACAGAGTCCATCAGTATCATTATCAAAGAAGAATAAAGGATTTTCTGAACTATTGAGATGATCTTTTATTTCTTTAAGTTTGCTTTCTGGTATCATATTTTTTTAATGCTGCTTCTACTTTGTCTGGATCCCACCCCTTTTTGATTAAACTTTCTCTGATTCTTTTTGTAGACATATTTTTACTTATACAGGATTCTATATAGTTTTTTAATAGTATGTTGCCTACTGTTTTTTGTCTCTTTTCCTCTTTTTTAATTGGTTGCTTTTTTATTTCTTTTGGTTTACTATAAAAGTCTGATATTTCTTTTGCCGGTTCTTCTTTTTCTCTTTTTTGCATTGGTTTTTCTTCTTTGAATTCTCTTTTTGTTTTTTTATTATATAGATAGATAGTTCCTATTGTTAAAATAATTATTAGGAATAATATTATTAATATTGGCCACCTTTTTGGTTTTTCTTCTTTTGTACAAATTCCTTCTTTATTACAGTAATATTCATCTCCGCAACTTACATCTGTTGGGCAGGTTTTGCAATTTTCTCCTGCTTCTATTATGTTATTTCCGCACTTAGCCTCTTTCTTTTGTGTTGCTGTTAGGTTTGTTTTTATTGTGTTTATTGAAAGCACCCACTCTTTTGTTGTTGTATAACTTTCATCTGATACTTTTACTTCTACTATATGCGTTCCTTCTTCTGTTGTCGTGTATGTGTATTCATCTTTGTTAGATTCTACTAGTATACCATCAAGAAACCATTCTACTGTTAATGCATCATTGTCCGCATCTGATTTTTCTATTGTGAATTTTTGTGATATTCTTGCACCTTCTTCTATTATTAATGAAGGATTTGATTGCGGAGAATAAGATGTTATTATCGGATTGTTGTTACTTGTTGAAGAAGTTACTATTAGATCTATTTCTCCACTTGAAATATTGTATTCTCCGTCATAAGCAAAGAATGTTATCTTTGATGTTCCTGCCCAATCAGTTTCTGGGGATAATGTTATTTCATTTGTTGATCTATCCAGAGTTACAGTTATATTGCTTGGTTGTGTATAACTCAAATTTAAATCTGTATTATCTACATCACTAAAATAATCATCTAAATCAATTTTTTTATTTTGATTTTTGCTCCAAGAGATATTTCCAATCTTTTTGTAAATTGGAGGATCATTTATGGGTGTTACATTTAATGTTACTATGTTGGAGGTGTTTTCCAATGTTCCATCATTTGCAGTAAATGTTATTGTTTTTGTTCCAGAATAGTTTGCTGCAGGTGTTAATGTTACTTGTCCATTTGTTATGCTGACAGTTATATCGCTTATTGTTGAAGCCGTGAATGTTAATGCATCAGTATCGGAGAAGTAATTGTTTAAGTCCAATGATGTGTCTTCTGTGTCTTCTTGCCAGGTTATGTTGGGAATATCTGTGTAAGTTGGGGCGTTGTTTGAAGGGTTATTTACTATATCAACAGAGACTTCTGTAGTCGTTCCTGCTAGATTTCCATCAGAATCTGTTGCATTTGCGTAAAGTTTGCCTGTTGTTGTATCACTAACAGTTGTTGTATCAAAAGTGATTGAATATGATGTACCATTAACTGTTGAATCATCAAAATTAATTTCTTGCCATGGTTCTGCTGGGTCTGCGCTAGGTTTGAAATAGAAAAATACTGCGGTTATTTCTTCTCCATCTCCTCTGTCTGATACTGATACTACAATTGGTACAGATCCTGATAATTCTCCTTCAGTAGGGTCTGTTATTGACATCGATAAAGAATAGGCAAATTGAGAAAAAACCAGTATTAATATTAAATATATCCACCCCTTCATGTAATTAGAAGAGGAAATGTTTATTTAAATATTTTTTGATGAGAATGTAGCCCGGCTTCAATGATAATATTCATGTAAAGTCGGTGACTTTGTTGTATTATCTACTCTTCCGGGCCAGTATTTTAATTATTTTTCTTCTTATATTATTTACCTTTTCTAGAATGAGACCTTAAACTAGGTCTTAGTTTTTCTGCACCCATTCCTTTGTGTTTTAAGCCACGAGATTTTCTGCCTGCAGATGTTTTTCCTCTGAAAACTCTTCCTTTTGAGTCTCCTACCCATTCATATCCAGAATAGTTTCTAACAATGACCTTATCTAATAAAATGACTTCAAACCAATAATATATTCCGTCTTTTGCCATCTCATATGAATTTAAAACTTCACAATTTTTGAATTTTTTAGCTGCTCTTTCTTCTGCAATCCATTTGTAAGATTTGCCGACAATCTTTTTTCTTCTTTGAGCTTTGGACCGTCTTCCTTTTTTTAATCTGGGCCTTTTTCTTCCTCCCCTTTTAACTCTGACTCTGACAACAATAAACCCTTTTTTTGCTTTATAGCCAATAGATCTAGCTTTATCTAGTCTTGTTGGTTTGTTTATTTTTACTATAGAATTAGATTTTCTCCATTCTATTAGTCTTTTTTTCCAAAGGTCACCAAGATTAGCTTTTGGTTTTTTATATAATTCTCTGATATATTTGTATATTCCCATTTTCTTTTATTCAGGGTTGCTATGCCCCACATCTAAGTCAAATATTTTTTTTATTTGTTTAAAAAGTTTTCTGTTAGATAAACGATAATTATTTAAATAGTATGACTTGTTTTATTTATTTATGGCTACGAAACAAACTAGTGCAGGAAGTTTAAAGGTTGGAGGATTTATTGTTTTTGATGGTGTTGGGTGCAGAGTTTCTAAAATGGATATTTCTAGGACCGGGAAACATGGTCATGCTAAATGCAGGATGGAGGCAATTAGTTTAATTGATGGTAGGAAATTTGTTAAGATAATTCCTGCCCATGATAATGTTATCGTTCCTATAATAGAAAAAAAGGTCGCTCAGATATTGTCTGTTCATGGTGATATAGCTAATGTTATGGATATGGAAACTTATGAAACATTTGATTTGAAAATACCTAATGATATGAAAGCGCAGGTTAAGGAAGGTATCCAAGTTGTTTATTGGATAATTTTAAATGAAAAAGTTATGAAACAGGTAAGGTAAAATGGTTAAATTTGAAGAAGCAATCAAGAGGAGATACAATAATGTTTTTGTTTGTAAGAGATGTAAAACAAAGAAAAGAGCATCTATCGCTAAAATCATGCAAAAAAAAATTGCATGCAGGAAATGCGCTGGAAAATCATTTAGACCAATAAAAAGAGGAAAATGAATGAACTGGGATTTAATATTTGCCATAATCTTTTATGGTTTGTTGTTGATATTCTTTTTGAGAAATAGAAATAAATTTGAAATTCAAGCTAAGATAATTGCTATCTATAGAACAAAGATTGGTTTGAGATTGATGGATTGGATTGGAAAGAAGTTTAGATCTTTTTTATTCTATTTTGGTTATTTTAGTATTTTCATCTCTTTTTTAGCAATGTTTTTTATATTTTTTACTTTGGTTGTTAAGACATATCAGTTTTTAGTTGTTCCTAATGCTACTCCTGCTTTGGCCCCTGTTTTTCCCGGAGTTCCTATTCCTGGTTTACCCACCATTGGATTCTGGCATTGGATTATTGCTATTTTTATTTTGGCTCTTATACATGAGTTCTCTCATGGGATATATGCAAGAGTTCATAATGTAAGAGTTAAATCTAGCGGTCTTGCTTTTTTTGGTCCTATACTTGGTGCATTTGTTGAACCCGATGAAGAAAGAATGGAGAAAAAAGGAAAGATGGCCCAGCTTTCTATTTTATCTGCAGGATCATTTTCTAATCTTTTGCTAGGAATAATAGTTTTTGTTCTTTTCTTGTTTTTAATAAACCCCATCTCTGCTGGTTTTTATGTTTCTGAGGGGGTTGTTGTTATTGGTGTGGAAGAAGGGTTGCCTGTTGAATTAGTAGGAATGAAGGAAGGAGAATTGATAAAGAGTATTAATGGTATTGAAATAAAAAATGTGGACGATTTTAAAGATAACTTAGATAATTTAAAACCCGGAGACAAATTAGACATTATAACTGATGTTTCCAGTTATGAGATTATTGCTGTTGAAAGTCCAAATGAGCAAGGTAAAGGGTATTTGGGCATTCTTGTTAATGCTCAAAATGTAGAGATAAAAGAAGACTTAAAAGAGAAATATGGAAGCTGGCCCTTTAAGTTATTTATGTGGTTTCAACTTTTAATTTATTGGATATTTTTAACAAACATTGGTGTTGGTTTGTTTAATTTATTGCCTATTGGTCCCTTAGATGGAGGAAAGATGTTTTACCTTATGAATTTAGCTATTTTTAAGAAGAAAAAATTAGCAAAGAATATCTGGGTTTTTGTTAGTATTTTTATTTTGTTACTAATTATTATTAATTTGTTGCCATTGCTTACTAAATTAGTAATGTTTTTGGTTAAACCCTTTTCTCTTTTGATTTCTCTATTTTTCTGAAGTAACCACATAAGTTATATAATTCTCTTTTTGTTAAGAAAGATTTATTTATTGTATTCTTCCATGATCTTTTTTGTGTTAGTTTTTTATGTTTTGTTTTAAATTCTAATTTGTCTAATGTTTTGTATATTAAATTTAATAATACGTCTTTGTCTTTTTTTGTTGCAAGTTTTATGTTTTTCTTTTTTTTAAATATCTCATAGAAGATTATTGATGCTGCATGAGAGATGTTTAATGTAGGATATTTTTTTGATGCAGGAATTTTTATTACTAGATCGCATCGTTCTAATTCTTTATTATTTAATCCTGAATCTTCTCTTCCAAATAAGATAACTGTTTTATTTTTTGTTGGAGTCTTTTCTGGTGTTATTGTTGATCTTAGTAAATTGTAATCTGTTCCTGTTATCGCTGTTGTTCCTACAATATAATCAAATTTTTTTAAGTAATTGAAAGATTTTATTTTTGCTTTTTTTAAGATATCTTTTGCGTGTGATGCTCTGTCTAATGCTTCCTTGTTTATTTTGCATTTTGGGTTTATTAAAATTAATTCTTTTAAATCAAAATTTTTCATTACCCTAGCTATTGCTCCAAGATTTCCAGGATTTTGAATTTCCAATAATGCTACTGATATTGCCATTTTGATAAGTTTTATAAATTCATTTAATTTTAAAAGGTTTATGTTTGTAGATGTTCATGCACATTTGGATTGGCCTGATTTTAGTAAGGATTTAGATAAAGTTATTAAAAATGCAGAAAAGGCTGGTGTTAGCAACATTATAACTTCTGGTGTTAATCATGAGGCTAATAAGAAAGCATTGGAGATAGCCAAGAAATATAAGATCGTTGATGCTTCTTTTGGGTTATACCCTTTGGATATTTTGGATTTGAGTGAAGAGGAGCTTTTTGATTGTTTTGATTTTATAAAAAAGAATAAATGTATTGCTGTTGGAGAGGTTGGTTTGGATTTTGTTTCAAGGGAAAAAGAAAAAGAACAAAAAGAAAATTTTTTGAAGATAATTGAGTTCGTTGAAAAATTAAAGAAACCAATAATAGTTCATTCCAGAAAAGCTGAGAAAGAGTGTGTAGAGATTCTGGAAAGTTCAAAATTAAAAAAAATATTGGTGCATTGCTTTTCTGGAAACATGAAACTGGTTAAGAGGGTGGAAGATAATGGCTGGATGTTTTCTGTTCCAACCAACGTTGTTTACTCTATCCACTTCCAGACATTGGTTGAAAGGACATCTATTAATAATTTATTGACCGAAACCGATAGCCCTTTTTTAAATTTTGTTAAAGGAGAGAGAAATGAACCAAGAAATGTTGTGCATACAGTAAAGAAAATTTCAGAAATAAAGAAGATGGATGAACATGAAACTAGAAAGATAATTTATTCCAATTTTCAAAAACTTTTTTTGTAATAGAAACCTTTTTATAGGAGTTTAAACTTAGAATGTTTAATTCATATTAAAAGATGAGGTGATGGAATTGCCAAAGAAAAGAAAAAAAGTAACAAAGAAAAGAAAAACTACTAAGAAGAAAACTACTAAGAGAAAAAAAGTAACAAAGAAAAAGACTACCAAAAGAAAGACTACTAAAAGAAAGAAAAAAAGGAGGTAGTTTCTTACCTCTTTAATTTTTTTTCAAAACCTTTATATTCTTTTTTTATTTTTTAATTCTATGTTATCGCATGAAAGGACAAAGGACTTGGAGAAACAAGGTTATAGAATTATAGGAAAACATTCTGCTATTAAGATTTGTTATTGGTGTAAAAACTCTTTGAGAAATGACGGCGTTTGTTATAAAAATACTTTTTATGGTATAATGCCTTGGAGATGCATTCAAGCGAGTGTTACTTTAGATATTTGTAATTTAAAATGCCAATGGTGTTGGAGAGATATTAATCTGGATATACCTAGGAAGTTAGAATTTAATGATGCGCCTAAAGATATAGTGGATGGTTTTATCCTAGAACAGAAAAAGATATTGCAAGGGTTTAAAGGCAATTCTATTGTTAATATGAAAAGATTTAAGGAAGCAATGAAACCGAAACATGTTGCCTTGAGTTTGACAGGAGATGCCTGTTTATATCCAAAGTTGCATTATTTGATTAAAGAAATTAAAGATAGAGATATGACTTCTTTTTTAGTTACTAATGGGACTTTTACTTCTATGTTGAAAAAATTAAGGAATGAGCAACCAACTCAAACTTATATAACATTGCCCGCTCCTAATGAGGAGGTATTTAATGAAGTTTGTAAACCATTTGATAAAGATAGCTGGAATAATATAATGAATTCTTTGAGATTATTAGGTGATTTTGATAGAGGAACAATAAGATTAACCTTGGCTAAGGGGATGAACATGTTAAATGCTGAAGAGTACTCTGAATTGTTAAAAGACGTTGATTTTAAATTTTTAGAATTAAAAGCAGCAATGTCGATTGGTGATGCAAGATACAGGATGACTTTGGAGAATATGCCTTATCACTCTGAGATAAAGGATTTTGGGAATAAGATCGCAAAGTTAAATAAATTAAGAATTGTTGCTGAGAAAAAAGATTCCAGAGTTGTTTTGTTGATGAAGAAAGAGGAGGGCAGGAAATTAAATATTAATTAATTTTCCTTCTGGGCCTGGATTTATCAGTATTGTTTTGTTTATTTTATCTCTTTTTGATTGATTTTCATGGAGATGTCCACAAAAATAGAAATCTGGTTTAAGTTCTTTTACTGCTTTTGTGTATGATTCATTTCCTGTGTGTCCTATACCCGGAAGAAAATCCAATTTTGTTTTGTAAGGGGGAGCATGGGTTATTAATATTATTTTGTCTCCTTTTTTGATTGTTTTTTTGAATTTTTCTGTTATGCGTTCAAACCTTAAGTCCTCTTGTGAAAAACCGCCTCCACCATAACCGAAGAAAACATAATTGTTGATTCTGTAACTTCCCTTATGCAGGAATATTGGGAATCCTAATTTTTTACAGACTTTTTTTAGTTCATCTTCAAATTCGTGGTTCCCTGGAATTATTAAAAATGGTTTATTTATTTTTTTGAATTTTAATAATACTTTTTCAATACCCTGACCAAAATTTGTTATATCTCCGGTACATAAGATAACATCAGAACTTTTTGATTTCTCAATAGCTCTGTTTATTGATTTTATATTTCCATGATTGTCTCCAAAGGCCAGTATTCTCATTTTTAAGTAAGGTTTATATATTAGTTTATAACTTTTTTGTTGTATGATATTTATTAATTCTTTTATTGAGAAATGGATTAATCTTATCCCATTTACTAATTCTTATGTGAAAGTTTTGATCTTTTTAGTTATTTTCGTTTTAGTTATGAGATTTATTGTTTATCTTATTGAAAAGTATATATCTTCTTTTGTTAAGGATACTAAAACAAATGTAGATGATATAATCCTTAAGGCATTAAATAGACCGATATTTTATATTCTGTTTTTTTGGGGAGCCAAGGTTGCAGTTAGTTTGATTAGTTTAAATGAGAATATTAATGGTTTTATTCAGCAGATTTTAAATGCATTGATGATTTTGGCTGGAGCTGTTATTTTTGTGAGGTTGGTTAATATTTTTATTGATTTTGGAGTTAAAAGATATGCTAAAAGAACTAAGAGTGATTTAGATGATGAATTGCTGCCTATAAGTCATAAGGTAATAAGAATTTCTGTTTTTATTTTGGCCATTATGTGGATATTGCATTTGTATGGTGTTAATATTGGTCCCGTCTTGGCTAGCTTAGGGATTGCTGGATTGGCTATTGGTTTAGCTTTGCAGCCAACATTAGGAAACATTTTTGCTGGAATATCAATAGTAAGTGATAGGAAGGGGTCATTTATGACATTGGTTTGAGAAGCACCAAAATTGAAACGTTTGATAAGCAGGTTATAATTGTTCCTAATTCTCAGCTAGCTAACGGAAAAGTTATTAATTATGCTAGGCCGGACATAAGGTCTAGAATCGCTTTGGATGTTGGTGTTGCTTATGGAAGTGATATTGAAAAAGTAAAGAAAGTTTTGTTGAGTTGCGTGAACGTTATTGATAAAGAAGTTATTGATAAGGATAAAGATTCTGTAGTTTATTTTACTAA
>JAFCDD010000019.1 GCA_017609845.1 Candidatus Woesearchaeota archaeon
ACTTTAACAACGTCTGGTTTTTTTATTAATTTTATTATCTTTTTGATATATTTGGGAATTTTATTTATTTCTATTCTTATTTCTATTAGATTAAATCCTAGTTCTTTTGCTACTTTTCTGGAAGATATTAAATCTCTTGAAGTTTCCATTCCTGAATCTTCTAAAGCTACTGTATAACAAGTAAAATTATAACCTGATTTTTTTAAAAGGAAAGCTATTAATGTTGAATCTATGCCTCCTGAAAATAATACTCCTATTTTTTTGTTTTTTGGAGTTTTTTTAATTATTTTTTCTATTATGGTTCCTAGTTCTTCTGCTATTTCCTTTTCAGTTTTTTTTATTTCTGGTTTTATTTTAAAATAGTCTTTTTTTAAGTTTTTCCAAAAGTTTTCTTGTTTCATATATTCCTGTTAATGGTTATATTTATATATTTAATTATGCAATCAAAAGATATGAAATACAAGTTTATAGACGAAATAACTTCTGATGTCATGTTTGAGGCTTATGGAAGTGATTTAAAGGAATTATTTGAAAATTCTGCAGAAGCGTTATTTAAAATAATATGTAAGATAGAAAAAGTTAAGGCAACAAAGGAGGAGATTGTTGAGATTAAGGCAGATAATTTGAAAGATTTAATGTTTGATTGGTTACAGCAGTTAATTGCGTTGGTTGATATTAAAAATATGTTTTTTAGCAAGTTTAAAATTTTAGAAATAAATGAAAATCATCTTAAGGCTAAAATTTATGGGGAAGAAATTAAACCAGAAACTGGTGAAACTGTTGTTAAAGCAGTTACAAACCACAAATATGAATTAAAGAAAGAGGGGAATAAATATAAAGTTAGAGTTATTGTTGATATTTAAAATGAAAGAAAAGTTAAAACAAGTTAATGAATATGAATGGCTTATAAATAGGGATGAAAGAAAAGGAATGAATGTGGATGCTAGATTGATTGCCAATAAAAAAATAATGGATGTTATGGAGGAGGAAGCAATTATGCAATTGACCAATGTTGCTATGCTCCCCGGAGTTATTGATCCTGTTTGGGCCATGCCAGATGCTCATGTTGGTTATGGATTGCCAATGGGAGCTGTTGCCGCTTTTGATAAGGAAAAAGGAGTAATCAGTTCTGGTATGACCGGTTTTGATATTAATTGTGGCATTAATATGTTGAGGACTAATTTAAAATACAATGATGTAAAAGATAAAATGAAAGACCTTATTCCTGCTTTATTTAGTAATATTCCTTGTGGTGTTGGAAGTAAAGGAAAATTAAAATTAAATAATGATCTATTAGATGAAGTTTTGAGTAAGGGGGTTGATTGGGCCATTAAAAATGGTTATGGTGTTAAAGATGATAAGAAACATTTAGAAGAGGAAGGCAGGATGGATGGAGATCCAAGCAAGGTATCTGATTTGGCTAAAAAAAGAGGATTACAACAATTAGGTACTTTGGGTGCAGGCAATCATTTTTTAGAAATACAAAAAGTAGTAGGTATCCTTGATGAAGATACAGCAAAAAAATGGGGTTTATTCAAAGATCAGGCGGTTATTATGGTTCATTGTGGTAGCAGGGGTTTTGGACACCAAGTTGCTACTGATTATTTAAAAATTCATGAAAGGGCTGCAGAGAAATATGGTATTAAACTTCCAGATAGACAATTAGCTTGTGCTCCTGCTAATAGCGAGGAAGGACAAGATTATTTTAAAGCAATGCAGGCTGCTGTTAATTATGCTTTTGCTAATAGGTTGGTTATAAGTCATTGGATAAGAGAAACCTTTGAGAGTATTTTTGATGATACGTGGTCGAATTTAGGAATGTCCACTATTTATGGAATTGCTCATAATGTTTGTAAGTTAGAGAAAGTTGGTAACAAAGAATTATATATACATAGGAAAGGAGCAACCAGAAGTTACCCGGATATTCCTGTTTTGATAGCAGGGAGTATGGGAACTGCTTCTTATATTTTAAAAGGAACTAATGAGGCTAAAAAAACATTTTATTCAACATGCCATGGTGCAGGAAGAGCAATGTCTAGAAGTAAGGCAATAAGATCTTTTAGGGGTGAGGAGATTAAAAGAAAATTAGAAAGTCAGGGCAAGGTAATTAAAGCTACAGGATGGAAGGTTTTAGCAGAAGAAAGTCCCGATGCGTATAAAAATGTCGAAGACGTGGTGGATAGTGTGCATAATGCAAAAATTTCCACTAAGGTGGCTAGAATGGCGCCCATTGGCGTGATTAAGGGATAGATATACTATACTATAGAAACTTTAATAAATAAACTATGATTCGTTTTTATTAATAAAAAAATGAGGGATCGCATTGATAAAAATTATTAGGAATTTTATTAAAAGAATTTTTCATCAGATATTTCAGGGAAAAAAACATATAAGGCTGGGTTTATATGGTCCACCCAATGCTGGAAAAACTACTTTGGCTAATAGAATTTCTTTAGACTGGTTGGGCGAAGAGGTTGGTAAGGTTTCTAAGGTTCCTCATGAGACAAGAGAGATCATGGTTAAGGAAAAGATTATCATAGAATCAAAAGAAGGAAAAAAAATAAGTTTTAATCTTGTTGATACTCCAGGAATTGCTACCAAGATTGATTATGAAGATTTCTTAAAGTTTAAGATGAATAAGAAAGATGCTAAGAAAAGAGCTAAAGAAGCTACCAAAGGAGTTATTGAAGCAATTAAATGGTTGGATAACATGGATGCAGTTATAGTTGTTTTGGATTCTACCTTAAATCCTTATAGCCAAGTAAATTTGACAATTATTGGTAATCTGGCAGCAAGAGAAATTCCTGTTTTGGTTGTGGCTAATAAAATTGATTTAAAAAAATCTAAAATTAAAAAAGTGGAAAATGCATTTCCACAATATGATGTTGTTGGTGTTTCAGCAGAAAAAGGACATAATATTGAAGAATTTTATGAATCATTGTTTAGGGTGGTGAAATAAGATGCTAACTTTACAATTTTTACCGTATCATGAAATGTCAAGCTTGAGTGCTGCATCTAAGATAAATAAAATCTTGAATTTGGTTAAAGAAAACAAAATTGTTCTGATGGAGGGTAGATTAGAACCTCTTGAAGAAACTGATTTAATACAGAGAACTATGGAAGGAATAAGTAAAAGTTTTAAGGGTATTGAATTATGCACTATTTATCCAGAAGCAAAAAATGAAAAATTAATGAAGAAGGCTATAAGAAATATGTTTAATAAGATTTTAGGTAATAGACAAGGGCTTACTGTCATTGGGCCCGCTACAATAATCAAAGAAATTAAGAAAGATCCAAATAAAATACAATTATTAACTAATAATAGGGCTATGAGGAAGAGGAGGAGGAAGAAATAAATGCCTCACCAATGTGTAAGATGCAATAAAGTTTATTCTGATGGTTCTCAAGAATTATTAAAAGGTTGTGATTGTGGTGGAAAGTTCTTTTTTTATGTTAGGGAAAAACATTTGAAAAAGGCAGAAGAGATAACCCAAAAATTAACAAAAGAGGAAAAAAAACAAATAGAGGAGGATATTTTTGACATTGTTGATATGGAAAAAGATGACAGGCCAGTTATTCTAGATTTAGAAACTATAAGGGTCTTAAAACCAGGGAAATATGAGTTAGATGTTGTTAAAATGTTTAAAGGAGATTCTTTAGTGTATAAATTAGATGAAGGTAAATATATTATTGATTTGTTGTCTACTTTTAAGAGTTTGAGAGAGAGGAAAAAATAGTTAGTTGTTGTTCTCAAAAAATTCTTTTATTTGTTTTACAGGATAATTAGTTACCTTAATTTCCCATTCTTTTGGAAAACATTTAAAGTATTTAGACCAAACATATCTTTCATCTATGAAAATTATGATTCCTTTATCTTCCTTTGATCTTATACATCTGCCTGCGTTTTGTATACTTTTGATCATTGCAGGATAAATATAGCCATAGTCCCATCCGCGATTAAATCTTTTTTCATAATAATTAATTAGTTCTTTAGTCTCTAGATTTGGTTTTGAAAGAGGTAAACCAACAACAATAACTGTTTTAAGAAAGTCTCCTGGAAGATCTATTCCTTCTCCGAGAGAACCTGAAGAAGCTCCTAATAAAACCGCTCCAGTATCTTTGTATTTTTTAAATCTTTCAATTAATTCTTCTCTTTCTTCTTTGCTTAATCCTTTCTCTTCAAGGAAAATTGTTTTATCTGATAATTTTTGAAAATAATTATTTATTTTATCTCTTATATCATAACTTGGAAAGAAGATTGTTGCATTTCCACTAGTATGGTTTGAAATTGCTGCTGTTAGGGTAGCGATTCTATTGTACATTTCTTCGTTTCTTTGTGTAAATTTAGTTGTTGTTTTTGGAACTATCAGATTGAGTCTGTTTGTTTTTGGAAAAGGATCAGGATACTGTTTTAATTTTGCGTTTAATGATAACAGGTCCTGATACATTCCCAGCGGGAATAATGTTCCTGACATCCCAATTATTAATGCCTGATTTATTTCGTTTATTAGTATGGCAGGATCCAAACACTTATATTTTAATAAAATTATTGGTTTGTCTCTTTTGTCAAACCCTTTTGTTAATATTCTGGTGAAATCTTTATCTGGTCCCAACCAACTTTCTAGGAAATTTGCACAGGAATTACAAAATGAACTTCTTTTTGTTTCTAATATTTGTGAACCTACAAATTTTAAATCTCCAATTAGTTGTTCATGATTTTCTAAAATAAAATCTTCTTTTTTGATTAGCATTTCTTGATTTTCTATTGGAATCTTTTGAACTAAATCTTCTAATTTTTTTTGAATTGTTCCTATAGATTCTGCAATATCATCAAATCCAAGATTTTTTGCTTCTTTTATTGCGTTTTTTATTACAAATGTTGATATAGAATTTGTTAATAAGTCAGTAGATCTTCTTGGAAGATTATGGGCTTCATCGAAGATTATTATTGTATCATTTAAGGTTTTATCAATCCTTTTTAGCAACGTTTCTCTTATATGAGAATCTAAAATATGGAAGTAGTCTCCTATTATTATGTTAGCATCCCTTGCTATTAATGATGTTATTTCATAAGGACAAAGATTTTTTTCTTTACATAGTTCCTTTATTCTTTCAACTTTTAAAGGCTCTTTTATGCTTTCCAACAATAGTCTTGTTTCTATTGTTAGTTTTCCTTTTGTTTTTATGTTTGCATATAAATCACATGTTTTTCTCTCTATACTCTTTGAGCAATACTCTGCAAATTCTGAAGAACTTAGTTGAGAGACTCCAGGATGCAAACACATCCACTTTTTTCCTATAAAATCCGCCACCTTGATTTCTTTATCAAATTTTTCTGATATTTTCTTAAGAGTTTCAATAATTATTTTATGTTGGGTGTGTCTTGTTGTTAAGAAGAAAATTGTTTTGTTGTTTTTTATTGCAAAAGGCAAACATGCTGATAATATGGCGGCAGTTTTTCCTATTCCCGTTGGAGCATGAGCTAATAATCCTTTATTATTAACAAGGGAATCTTTAATGTCTTTAATAAATTCTTCCTGAGATTCTCTTATTTTTTTATGCGGAAATAGAAGATCCATTAGTGTTATATGAAATAGGGATTTATAATAATATCCCTACTTGAGTCGCATTTTCTAATTATTCCTTAAGTGTTTAATAAAAACCTTTTTATATCTTTTATTTTTTCTTAACTTTATGGAAGAAGCTTTATATTTACAAGATTCATATATGAAAGAGTTTGAAGCTGTTGTTGAAAGTGTTAAAGATGATAAGTATGTTGTTCTGGATAAGACTGCTTTTTATCCTAATTCTGGAGGACAGCCCAACGATACTGGGAAGCTAATAAAAGATAATGAGGAATTTAATGTTGTTTTTGTTGGTAAGTTTTCTGGAAAGATAAGTCATGAAGTAGATAAACTAGGATTAAAACAAGGAGACAAGGTAAAAGGAGTAATAAATTGGGATAGAAGATACAAATTAATGAGAAGCCACACTTCTGCACACATTGTTTCTACTGTTATACATAATGAGACTAAGGCTTTAATAACAGGAAATCAAATAAATGAGGAGAAAGTAAGGATCGATTTTAACTTAGAGGAATTTGATAGGGATGCTTTTCAAAGATATATAGAAAAAGCAAACGAGGTTATTCAAAAAGATCTAGAAGTTAGGAGTTATATTTTAGATAGAGAAGAAGCAATGAAAATTGAGGATATATTCAAATTAGCTAAAGCTTTTCCTGAAGATATTAAAAAAATAAGAATAGTTGAGATTGGAGATTTTGACAAACAGGCAGATGGTGGGACGCATGTTAAATCTACTAAAGAAATTGGTAAATTAGAGTTAATTAAACTAGAAAATAAAGGCAAGAATAATAGAAGAGTGTATTTTCGATTATTAGACCAAAACCTTTAAATATCCTATATATTGCAAAATAATTGATAAAGATGAGCGATTCTGATTTAAAAGAAAAATTAACAAACAATAAGGATAAAATTGAGAAATTTAAAAAGGAAGCATTAAAAAAATTTGATAAATTTATTCTTGGGGTAGAATTAATTCCTCCTGCTAAAAAAGATAAGAAGAGCACAATTAATTTATTTGTTTTAGTTGATGATTCTGATAGTAAAAAAATGAGTAAATTAGAGTTGAGAGATAAGATATTTTCTGTTGTAGATGAAATGTCTCAGACTATAGATAAGAATATTAAACCAGAACCAATGTTGTTGTCTGAGTTGAAGGAAGCCTGTTGTGATGCCAAATATGAGATCCTGGATGCAATTGCTAAAGGAATTATGATTTATGATAAGGGAATGTTAACTGCATTAAAGGTAGCATATATACACAAAGATATGGCCGTAAAAAAGTTTGAGAGATATGTTTTGAGTTATGTTGCTGCCGGTAGTTTGTTTAGAGGAGATGCTAGCTATAATGATATTGATGTTTTTATTGTTATTGATGATACTGATGTTAAGAGAATGCCTAGGATAGAATTAAAAGAAAAATTAAGGGCAATAATACAAAATATGGGATTTGAGGCAGGAAAATCTGTTGGATTAAAGAACGTTCAGTTTCATGTTCAAACTTACATATTAACTGATTTTTGGGATAGTGTAAAAGATGCAAATCCTGTTATTTTTACTTTTTTAAGAGATGGGGTTCCTTTGTATGATCGTGGTGTTTTTATGCCCTGGAAATTGTTGCTTAGAATGGGTAGAATAAAACCAAGTCCTGAAGCAATAGATATGAACATGGATGTTGGTGAAAGATTATTGCAGAGATCTAGGTTTAAGTTATTAAGTGTTATTGGAGAGGATTTATATTGGGCGGCCCTGAATCCTGCACAGGCGGCATTAATGTTGTATGGTTTGCCTCCTCCAACACCTAAAGAAACTATAAAGTTGTTGGATGAAATTTTTGTTAAGAAAGAAAAATTATTAGAGAAGAAATATGTTGTTTTGTTAGAAAAAATAATAAAATATTACAAGGATGTTGAGCATGGAAGAATTAAAGAAATAAAAGGAAAGGATATTGATGATTTACTTAAATCTGTTGAAGATTATTTGAAAAGAATAAGAAAGTTATTTGATCAAATTGATAAAAAACACGAAAAGGAAAGTATACTCAATGTTTATGATACATGTGTAGCTATGACGAGAGATGCGTTGTATCTGAATAACGTGCATAACATTAGTGTTAGTAAAATTGATGCTTTATTTAAAAAACATTTAGTTGACAAGGGTTTAATTCCTGAGAAGTTTTTAAGAATTTTAAAATTAATTATTAAGACTAAAAAAGAATATGGTGCTAAAAAGGTAACCAGGCAAGAAATACAGAAAACAGTAAAGGAAGCAAATATGTTTATCAGAGCAATGGTTGATTTTGTTCAAAGGCAGAGAGGCATAGAGATAGAGAGGGCAAAGATAAGGTTCAAACATGGTGATTTGTATGGAGAAGTTTTATTATTGGGTGATGTTGCTTTTATTATACCTGATATAACTAAGAGAGATAAGCTTGAAAAAGCAGATATCAAAAAAGGTAGATTGTTGAATCTTAAAAAAGCAAAATTAGAAGAATTTGAAGAACATTTGGTTAAGATTAAGATTCCAAATAAGATTTTTATTAAGGAGACCATATTTGAAGATTTAAAGGAGATCTTTGGTAAAAATGTTGAAATTCTTGTAAATTATTGAAAGAAAAAGGTTTATAAATGAGAATTATTCATCCTATTTTCGAAGTTAAGATAATAAAGAACTAATAAAATGAAAATGAAAAGACTGCATGTAAGAAATTCGGCGGTAAAAGAGACTAAAGAAGGATATCCTTATTGTCCCATAAGAAGAGAGTGTTCTAACCCTAGAACAGATGAAGCAAGTAAAAAATCATTGTGTGATAACGGAAATGCTCTTTTAAATAGATATCCTATGTTTGTGGCCAGTATGCTGGAGAGAGAATTATTTGGTAAAAATGAAGGAATATTACAATCAGAATTATATAACCTCTATATTATTAATTATTCCCTGGAGATGGGAGGTCGTTATTCTAGAGGAGAACAATTCTCTCAGAGAAGGAAAAAAAGAAAGGAAATTATGAGATTAGCCATGAGAGAAGCCCTGCATGTGGCTGTTGATATAATACGAA
>JAFCDD010000054.1 GCA_017609845.1 Candidatus Woesearchaeota archaeon
GCTAAAGAAAATATGAAGTTTTTAAAGATAAAAAATGTTGTTTTTAAGAATAAAAATATTAAAAAAATAAAAGAAAAAGATTTAGATTTGATTGTTTTGGATTTGCCTAATCCTTATGACTATATTAAAGAGTGTTATAAAGCATTAAAATCCGGAGGACATTTGATTGTTTATGTTCCCACTATAACACAGATTAATGAATTCATTAAAGAAAATAAAGAATTTGTTGTTAATAAAATTGTGGAATTATTAGAGAGGCCGTGGATTGTTGAGGGAAGAAAGGTAAGACCCAACAGTCATTTTATTGGTCATACTGCTTTTTTGTTATTTTGTAGAAAATGAATAAAGGAGTGATAAAAATTAAAAGCAAATTATTTATTTTTGCTTTGTTATTGTTAGTTATGTTTGTTGCTGCGAAACCGGCAGATTTTGATGATTTTCCAGATATGTTTTATGATGGTTTTGTTTATGTAATTGCTGCTGGAGGAGATCAAGCAATTTATTCTTTAGCTGCTATTGATATTGGAAATCCCATTAAAGGAGAATTAAAAGGAGAGTTAGAAATTAAATTAAGTTCTGAGGGTTTAATTCCTAATAAGAACATAATTTCTATTGGTACTCCTTGTGAAAATGAAGTAACTAAGAAAATAATGGGTTTGGATGGTTGCGAAGTTACTTTAAAAGAAAATATGGTTTTTGCGAGATTGTTTGACTATAATAATAATGTACATATGGTTCTTTTTGGTAATGATGCGTCAGATGTGAGGGAGGCAGCTAAATTATTTAGTAATTATAGGGATTATAACCTTAATGGTAATGAACTTTGCATTGATGTCACAAATCTTAAAATAGTTAGTGAACAATGTTTAAGTATAACAACAAGTGCTGTTTCTGAATTTACTGAAAAACAGGATGATGAGACAGTTAAACAAACAAAGAAGAAGAGTATGTTTGTGAAGGTTGTTTGTACCTAAAGGGTTGTTTGCCAATAGGAACAAGGATTGGAGAGAAATATTGTGGGTATAACAATGAAATTGAAGAGCAAAAAGAAAATAAAGAAGTTTGTGAGAATAATTATGAATGTAAAATAAATGTATGCGTTGATGGAAGGTGTTTAAGCAAGGGATTTTGGAGTCAGATCTGGTCTTTTATCAAAGGATTGTTTCAATGATAAAACAGCAACATATTTAAATTTCAATTTTTTAAAGTCTTTATGGATTATGTGGTTGATACTTCTATTGTAATTGAGAAAGCTGTATCTAAGCTGATTAAAGAGAAAAAGATAGGTGGAAGGATAATAATTCCCAGGGCTGTTTTGGCTGAATTAGAGAATCAGGCAAATAAGGGTTTAGAAATTGGTTACTTGGGTTTAGAAGAATTACAAGAATTACAAAAGTTAAAATCTGATTATGTACAAATTGTATTTTTGGGTGAACGGCCCAGAGTTAGTCAGATTAAGTATGCAAAGATAGGGGGTGAAATAGATGCTATGATAAGGGATTTAGCATATAATGAGGGCGCTATTCTTATTACTGCTGACAGAATCCAATCAAAATCTGCTAAGGCAATGGGTTTGGAAGTTATGTTCATAGAGATGGATGTGAGTAAGGAAATATTAGAAGTTGAAAAGTTTTTTGACAATAAAACAATGAGCGTTCATTTGAAAGAAGACTGTTATCCAAGTGCTAAAAAAGGCATTCCAGGAAACTGGGAATTAACAAAAATTGGAAATAATATCCTTGATGGAAATAAGGTTTCTTCTATTGCTAAAGAAGTTGTTGAATATGCTAGAATAGATCCAAAATCTTTTATTGAAATTTCAAGGAAAGGAAGCACGATAGTTCAGTATAAAAATTATAGAATTGTTATTGTTAGGCCCCCAGTAGCAGATGGATGGGAAATAACTGCAGTTAGGCCTTTGAAGAAACTTGATTTGAACTATTATAAGTTACCTAAAGAAATTGAGGAAAGGATTAAGGTCAAAGCCAGAGGGATTTTGGTTGCTGGAGAAACAGGTTCTGGAAAATCTACTTTTGCCCAGAGCTTAGCGGAATATTATAATTCTGTTGGCAGTATAGTCAAAACTGTTGAAAGTCCAAGAGATTTACAATTAAGTGAAGGGATTACTCAGTATAGTAAAAGTTTTACTTCTAGTGAAGAGATTCATGATATTTTGTTTTTATCCCGGCCCGATTATATAATATTTGATGAAATAAGAGATACTCCTGATTTTAAGTTGTATGTTGATTTAAGATTGGCAGGAAGTAATTGTTTGGGAGTAATTCATTCTGCTACTCCAATTGATGCTGTTCAAAGATTTATTTCCAGGATTGATGTTGGTGTTATTCCAAGTGTTTTGGATACTATAATATTTATTGATAAAGGTAATGTTGGGAAGTTATTAACTCTGGAGATGGTTGTTAAAGTTCCAGAAGGAATGACAGAGGCAGACTTAGCTAGGCCAGTTATTGTTGTTAAGAATTTTATGAGTAAAAAGGTAGAGTATGAAATCTATAGTTATGGTGAAGAAACAGTTATAATTCCTATTAAAGACAAGGTTGTTGCTAGTCCTGCTAAAAACTTAGCTGCTAAGCAGATTGAAAATGAATTTAGAAAGTATAGTGATAATCTGAAAGTTGAAGTGACTGGAGATCATAATGCAAGAGTTTATTTGCCTAATGAGAAAATTGCCAGAGTTATTGGGAAGCAAGGAAAGACGATTGATGAAATTGAGAAAAAATTGGGAATTAAGATTAATATCCAAGAGCTAGAGTTGGAAACTGCTGGTGAGAAAATAAACTATGATCTTAAAGAAAGTAGTAAGTCTGTTGTTTTTTATGTTGATAAACCGAATTTAACAGTTGATGTTTT
>JAFCDD010000020.1 GCA_017609845.1 Candidatus Woesearchaeota archaeon
ATTAGTAATATCACCAGAAGTATAATAATCTAATAAAACTCCCTTCTCTGCACCCCTTAATTTAGAATTTTCCATAGCAACTAATATTGCAGTATAACCACAAATGGTAGATTTTTTTTCTTTAACAAAATTCAAAAATCCCCCGGAATCTAATTTCAGAATAAAACTTATTGCTTCTTTATCTAATTTATAAAGATTTTCCTTGACATTCGTAGTAAAGGGAACATAACCATATCGAAAACCATAATGAGTAAAATCAGAACTCGCTATCACCATCCCTTTATCTAAAACTTTTGCTAATTCTTTATAAACATTATAATCGCTTAAGATAATGGGAACTATCTTAAAATCCTTTTTAATAAATTGTAAAAAAGGTAACTGGATCTCAACACTATGCTCATGCTCATGCCTCTCATTGTTTAGCTCTAAAAAATTACATTTTTCTAGTATTTCTTTTCCATATTCTTTATCTACTTTAACAATTCCTAATGGAGTTTTCCAGTCTTCTAAAGAAATAAAATTTCCACTACCTTGGTGATTAACTCCTACAACAACAAATAAATTTTCTTTTGTTTTTGCTATTTGATCATAAACTTTAGCTTGACATTTTCCAGAAAAAGTATAACCTGCATGAGGAGCAATCACACCATAAATTTTTTTATCTCCTTCCTCTACTTCTTTACCAAAACACTCTTTTATCTGATCTAATAACTCTTGCTTTTCCTCTTCATAGAACTGGCCTGCAATAATTGGTTCTCTCATATTAAAAACAACTTATCCTATTTTCTCCTCCAACCACTACAATCATCTAAATCATTTTCGCAATTTTTTAAATTAGAATTACATACACTAAGATCACCCCTTAATCTCTCAGTATCACAATCATCCTTACAATCTCTTAAATCTTCTTCAGCACTCTCTAATTTTCTCCTTACATCTTTAATTCCAATATTACATTCATCATATTTATCTTTATAATCACTCAATCTAGATTCAGAAATAATCCTTTCACTCTCACATTTACTAATCCTATCATTAAAACTGCTTTTTTCATTTATACAGTTATTATACTTATTTCCTACATCAGTAAAATAACTAGTTAAGAATGGTTGTGTATAAATCACAAGAATCAAACCAACAAGAATAGTTAAATAAATAAAAAACTTCCTTTTTTTTTCTTGGTTTTTGAAATTTAGAAATTTCAACCTTATAGCCTCTTTTTTTAATTAACTATATTATTTTTCTAATTTATAAAATTTCCTAATGTTCTTTTAAAATAAATATTGCTACTAAAAAACATAAAGAAGCTAAAGGTATAACAACTAATCTCAAACCATTAAACAGCATTTCATAATCTATCCAACTTAAGAAACCAAACCACCCAAATTCATTCAGATAAAATAAAAAATCAACAAAACTAACAACTAAAATAAAGAACATACCAACAAGCAAAACATTATATAAATCATTAATATCTTTATCTTTAATCTTAAAAATAAGCAGCATACAGGTTATTAGTAATATAAAAGATACAATACTAAATCCTAAACCTAAGCCATATATCATTTTTTCTTCTCGGTCTTTTTAGTTCCTTTTTCTTTTACAAACTTAGCATATTCTTTTTCAAAATCTTTTCTATCTCTCTCAATTTCCTTTTTCTCTCTGAATAAAGAATCCTTTTTTATTTCTAATTCTTCTTCTTCGTCATCCAACATAACTCTCTTATCTTTTAGATTCTCTCTTAATTTCTTTAATTTCTCTCTTTCATCTTTTATTATTTCCTTGTCCCTTTCTACCTTATTAACAGTCTTTTCAAAATTTTTTTCTTTTTTATTTAGTTCATCAAATCTGTCTTCTATTTCATCTTCTTTGTTAATTAATTCATCCCTTATAATTTCTAATTTCTTTATTTCAGAATCAAGTTTATCTTTTTTATCTTTAATTTTAGTTTCTAAGGATTTAATTTTCCTTTCTTTTATCTTTAAATCTTTTAAATCCTCTTTTTTATCTTCTATTTCATCAAACTTTTTAAGTAAATTCTCTTTTTTCTTTTTTAGATTATTCTTTTCTTTTACTAATCTTTCCTTTTCCTTGATAAATCTCTCTCTAGCCTCAAATAAGTTATTCTGATCTTGTCTTAATTTTTCCTTTTCTGTTTCAAGCTTATCTTTTTCTCCATCTATCCTACCTTCTTCTTCTTTTAATCTCTTTTTTAACAAATTTAATCTTTCTTTTTCTTTTTCTGTCTTTTTCTTTACCAGTTCAAGCGTTTTTTTATCTTTATTTAATTTGACTTTCTCTTCTTCCAAATCATCCTCTAAATCTTCCAAATCATCCTCTTTATTTTTAAATTCCTTAATTCTTTGTTTTAATCTGTTTTCCCTCTCTCTTAATTTACTCTCTATTTTCTTAATCTTTCTTAATGCTTTTTCCTCATATGTTACAACATTTCTCTCAATCTTAACAACCCTTTTAGAGCTCAAAAAAGAGGAATATGAAAAAAATAATAATAAAACCAATATCACAACCAATAACCCATTAGCCAAAATAATAATATTATCATACCAAACAGAAAAAGCCCTTATTATAAAAACAAGACCAATTAAAAAAATCAAATTTATAATGCCCTTAAACTTTATTTTTTTTCTATCTTTACTTAAAAAATAACTTAAAATAGCAGCCAGAAATAATAAGGCAGCTAAAAAGCCATGAAATTTAATAAAAACGTCAAAATTCACATTTATCACTCTTTTATAGTATATGCTTGTTACCAATATTAATTAGTATTTAAACTTTTTGCTGTTTCATTTACCAATTGTAAGTAATACTAAATCTTTTTAAATGAACAAATCCTAAGAATAACAACATAATTACACATATAAAAGGAGGTGTTAATCGTATGCACAAATGGCTTGCTTGGGTTGTCTTAATTGTCGGTTTAATAATGTTGGGACAGGACCTAAGACTTTGGAATTTTTGGACCATAAGCCCCTGGACAGTGCTATTTCTACTTATAGGCTTGTGGAAAGTTGGCCATGAATTTTCAGGCACAAAAAAGAAAAAATAATAATTTTTTTATATTTTTTTCTCTTTTTATTTTACTAAACTATAGGCTTCTCCCATTATTGTAAACCATATAACTCCTCCAATAAAAGAAGCTATTGCTCCACCAAAAAGAGGTATCCAGGAAGAAATAAGGGCAATTATCAAGTATATCCCCAAAGAAGCCAAAAATCCAACAAAATAAACCCCAGTAAAAGCCTTTCTAAATACCGTGCCTAATTTAAAAGCATCTCCAAATCTGCCGCTTGCATAGCCTAATGCAGCAGCAGGTAGTAAATAAGCTGCAATTATGGTTAATATTACTGCCACCATTATACCGCCCATAAGACCACTCAACACACTTAAATCACCAACAACGATAGATTCAAACATAGACAACAAAGCAGTTCCTGCAGTTAAAGCAAAAGCAATTAAAGCAGGTATCATATATATGAACCCAATAACAAATAACAAGAATCCTTGAACAAAAAGACTTCCCCAATTAGTCCATTTTGGCAATTTATAATCCTTTTTCTTTTTTAAAACACTCTTGCCACAATTTAATTCATAACCACCAGCAAAGAAATTTATTATTGGTAAAATACTTAATAAAATTCCTATGATCAGTTTTTTCCAATCACTAAAAGGTCTTTTAATAGCTTCACCATAATTAACCATAATATCACCTCAATTTTTAATACATTTTTATTAGAATGTTTAAATATAAATAAACCTATACTTTAACCTATATTTTACATAATATAGGTAGTTTTTAAACAAATAATTTCTACAAAACATTTAAAAAAGCCTAATTTCTAAAATCCATATGAAAATCAGGTCCCCAATATGCACATTTGTAGGTCATGTAGACCATGGAAAATCTAGCTTATTAGATCAAATTAGGGGCACCTGTATAGTTGAAGAAGAACCAGGAAAAATCACCCAAAAAATATCCTCGAGCATAGTATCTATAGACCTGTTAAAAAAAGTATGTGGAGATTTATTAAAAAAAATAAATTTAAAACTAACAATCCCAGGAATACTATTTATAGATACCCCAGGACATGCCGCCTTCACAAACCTAAGAAAAAGAGGGGGAAATCTAGCAGATATAGCTATTTTGGTTATAGATATAAATGAAGGAATAAAACCACAAACAAAAGAGGCAATTGAAATATTACAAAGCTATAAGACTCCCTTTATTATTGCCCTAAACAAAATAGATTTAATACCTGGATGGCAAAAAAAACAAACAAACCTTCTAAATTCAATAAATTTACAAACTGAATCAACAAAGAAGAAATTAGATGATAGACTATATTCATTAGTGGGTTCTATTTATGAATTTGGATTTAATGCAGAAAGATTCGATAGAGTTGATGATTATACAAAAAAAATAGCAATGGTTCCTTGCAGTGCTAAAACCGGAGAAGGAATACCAGAATTACTTATGGTATTAGCAGGTTTAGCACAAAGATATTTAGAAGATTCTCTAAAAATTCATGTTAAAGGACCGGCACACGGTACAATTTTAGAAGTAAAAGAAGAAAAAGGTTTAGGTACAATCTTAGATGCAATAATCTATGAAGGTACATTAAAAGTTAATGATAAAATTGTTATTGGTAGCCTAGATGAACCAATAGTAACCAAAGTAAGATCTATATTTATAACAAAAAAATCATTTAAAGAAGTTAGTGCAGCAGCACCAGTTAAGATTAGTGCTCCCAATATAAAAGAAGCAATTCCAGGAATGCCAATAAAAACAGCAAATAAAGAAATAGAAAAAATAAAAGAAGAAATTCAAAAAGAAGTTGGAGAAGTAATAATAGAAACAGAAAAATCAGGTATAGTAATAAAAGCTGATTCTCTTGGTTCATTAGAAGCCTTGTCAAACTTACTTAAACAACACAAAATTAAAATCAAAAGAGCATACATCGGAGATATAACAAAAAAAGATATAGCAGATGCTCAATCAGAAAAAGATCCACTGCACCAAGTAATAATCGGATTTAATGTTAAGAATCAAGAAAAAACAAAAATAAAAGTTATTACCAATGATGTCATCTATAGAATAATTGAAGATATTGAAGATTGGCAAAAAAAACAAAGAATAGAAATAGAAAGGAAAAGTCTAGAAAATTTAACTTTGCCTTATAAAATAAAAATTCTACCACATTGTGTTTTTAGACAAAGCAATCCTGCAATTGTAGGTATAGAAGTAATGGCTGGAAAACTAAAAATTAACACCCCATTAATGAAAGATGGCAAGGAGTTAACTCATATTAAAAGCATACAATATGAAAAAGAGAACATACAGGAACTGGAAACAGGAAAACAAGCAGCAATCTCACTACCAGGAATAGCAATAGGAAGGCAAATAAAAGAAGGGGATATTTTATACTCTTTTATGTCAGAAGATAATTTTAGAAAGCTTAAGAAATTAAAAAAGTTTTTAAATGATAAGGAAATATCAACATTAAAGGAAATAGCTGAAATAATGCGTAAAAGTAATGATTTTTGGGGGGTCTAGCGATTCTCTACAATATAAAATGGCAGAATTTAAACTAACAATAAATGATCCAAAAACAGGTAAAAGCTACAAGCATCTGACTAGTGATACTTCTTTAGTAGGCAAGAAAATAAAAGAAAAAGTAAAAGGAGACGTTTTTGGCCTTAAAGACTATGAATTTGAGATTACCGGAGGAAGCGATAATGCAGGATTTCCAATGAGATTTGATATTCCAGGAATACAAAGAAAAAAAGCCTTACTAACTAGGGGCCCAGGAGTTAAAATAAAAAGAAAAGGAATGAGAAAGAGAAAAACAGTAGCAGGAAATGAAATTAGCAAAAAAACAGTACAAATCAATCTTAAAATAATAAAACCAGGATCCAAAAAAATAGAAGAAATTCTTGGAAAAAAAGAAGAAACAAAGGAAGCATCTAAAGAAGAAACTAAGAAAGTTGAGGAAAAACCAAAAGAAACAAAAAAAGAAGAACCTAAAAAGGAAATTAAATGAAAATTAAAACAAAAAGCATAATTATTGCAAGAAGACCAAGAGAGAAAAAAAAGGATGTTCTATGGAGACCATTTATGATTAATTGTTTTAATATTAATGATGCTCATAAAAAATGCGAAGAACCAAAAAAAGTAATTGGATTTAATAAAATCCACAGAATAATAATAAAGAATCTTGATGTAAGTTACCTGGCAGCAGGAAAAGACTTAGTAATTAATAATATAGAATATCTTAATATAAAAGACGATAAACATGGTCATTTATCAATAACTGGAAAACAAAAGAAATCCAGTTAAATTTATAAATATTCCTTGTTTCTTGATTAAACAATATGGGAGCATAAAATCGTGGTAATAAAAGAACCAATACAACCAGAAATTAGCATAGGTCTAATTGGCCATGTAGATCATGGAAAAACAACCTTGGTTTCTAGATTATCAGGAAAATGGACAGATACACATTCAGAAGAAGTTAAAAAAGGAATAACAATAAGGTTAGGTTATGCCGATACAGATTTCTATTCTTGTGGAAAATGTAAAAAATATTGTACAAGCAAAACTTGTCCAGAATGTAAAGGGGAATGTAAATTTGTAAGGAAAGTTAGTTTTATAGATGCCCCAGGACACGAAACATTAATGGCCACGATGCTTTCTGGAGCTGCAATAATGGATGCAGCACTATTATTAATAGCCGCCAATGAACCATGCCCACAGCCACAAACAAGGGAACATTTAATGGCATTAGATGTAATAGGAATTAAGGATATAATCATAATTCAAAATAAAATTGACTTAGTATCAGAAGAAGAAGCAGTTGAAAACTATAATCAAATTAAAGAATTTATAAAAGGAACAATAGCAGAAAAAGCTCCAATAATTCCCATGTCTGCACAGCACAATGTTAATGTAGATATACTAATAGATGAAATTCAAAAAAGATTCAAGACACCAAAAAGAGATCTAAAAAAATCACCTTTGATGTTTATTGCCCGTTCTTTTGATGTGAATAAACCAGGAACAAAAATAGAAAAACTCAGTGGAGGAGTCTTGGGTGGAGCTTTAAAACAAGGAATCTTAAAAATAAAAGATAAAATAGAAATAAAACCAGGAATTAAAAAAGAAAAAGAAGGAAAAATTATCTGGGAACCGATAAAAACAGAAATATCTTCTCTTATAACAGGAAATGAAAAAGTTAAACAAGTTACCCCGGGAGGTTCATTTGGATTATCAACATTATTAGATCCATCTATAGTAAAAACCGACTCTTTAACCGGAAATGTATTAGGTTATCCAAACAAATTGCCAAATACTTTTGAAGAATTAAAATTAGAACCAAAATTATTAAAGAGAGTCGTAGGAACAAAAAAAGAACTTAAGGTAGAGCCAATAAAAAAAGAAGAAACCTTAATGTTAAATGTTAATTCATCTGTAACAGTAGGAAAAGTAATTGATATAAGTAAAAATAAAATTCATGTTAAACTTAAGATGCCAATATGTGCAGATAAAGGAGACAGAATAACAATTTCTAGGCTATTAGAATCAAGATTTAGGTTGATTGGATATGCTATAATTTAACCACCATTACCAACAACTCTGGCAATAGTAGTGACTTTATCCCCTTCTTTTAACTTCATTAACCTTACACCTTGTGTATTCCTTCCAATTAAACTCACACCTCTTGAAGGCATTCTTATCACAATGCCATTTTTACTTATCAACATAATTTCATCATCTTCTTTAACAGTTTTTATTCCTATAACTTCTCCATTCCTATCATTGGTTTGAATATTAATAACTCCCTTTCCGCCCCTTGATATAGTTCTATATCCTTCCATCTTTGTTCTTTTGCCATAACCATTTTCTGTAACAGTTAATAAAGAAGCATTTTTCAATGCAACCTCCATACCAACAACACAATCATTGCCTCTCAACAACATCCCCCGAACTCCAGTAGCAGTTCTTCCCATGTTCCTTATTTGTCTTTCATTAAATCTTATAGCATAACCCTTTCTACTGGCTAAAATCATATCCAAACCATCTTTGACAATTTTTTCTCCAGGAACCAATCTAACCTGAACTAATTCATCGTTTTCTCTTAAATTTATACCAATTATTCCGCCTTTTCTTGGTTTGGAATATGCACTTAAATTAGTCTTCTTCAATAAACCTTTCTTAGTAGAAAACAACAAATAGTGACCACTATCAAAAGTATTAATGGGCAACATAGTATTAACAACTTCGTCCTTACCCAATCTTAATAAATTAACTATTGCTTTTCCTTTTGAATACCTTCCTGCTTCCGGAACATTATAAGCCTTTAACCAATGAACTTTACCTTTATTTGTGAATATCAATAAAGTATTGTGGTTACTAGTAATAAATAAATGCTCGATAACATCTTCTTCTTTTGTTTTTGCTCCCTTTACACCAGTACCTCCCCTTCTTTGACT
Organism: Candidatus Woesearchaeota archaeon; assembly: GCA_017609845.1. Classification (GTDB taxonomy): domain Archaea; phylum Nanobdellota; class Nanobdellia; order SCGC-AAA011-G17; family JACPNG01; genus JAFCDD01. The sequence goes on from JAFCDD010000020.1 coordinate 8,509, forward strand.
CCTGTATGCTGCTAATGGAATTTGTTTTATGTAACCATAATGACTCAATGTAATGACAACATCTTCTTCTTCAATTAAATCCAAGGTATCAATTTCTTCTTCAACATCCATTATTTCTGTCTTTCTTTCATCCCCATATTTATCCTTTAACATTATCAATTCATTTTTTATAATAGCCAAAATTCTTTGAGAACTATTCAAAATATCTTTTAAATCTTTAATTAGTTTCAATAACTCTTTATGCTCATTCTTAATTTTATCTTGTTCTAAACTAGTTAATCTTTGTAATTTCATATCTAGAATAGCTTGCGCTTGTTCTTTGCTCAATCTGAATTTATCAATTAATTCTTTCTTGGCAATTGAAGCATCTTTACTTGCCTTAATAGTCTTAATAACATTATCAATATTATTCAATGCAATTTCTAAACCTTCTAAGATATGAACCCTTTTTTCTGCCTTACTTAAATCATATTTTGTTCTTCTTTCAATAACATCCTTTCTATGATCAACATAATGAGAAATAATCTCTTTAAGATTCATGATTTTTGGTTGTCCATTATGCAATGCCAACATAATAACACCAAATGTGTTTTGTAATTGAGTATGTTTATACAATTGATTTAATATTACTTCAGGATTAGAACTTTTTCTTAATTTAATAACAACACCCATACCTTTTCTGTCAGATTCATCCCTTATATCAGTAATGCCATCAATTTTTTTATGCCTAACTAAATCTGCTATGTTTTCAATTAACTGTGATTTATTAACCATATAAGGAATTTCTGTTATTATTATCTTGTTCTCTTTTATCTCGGTTCTTCCTCTTAAAACAATTTTTCC
>JAFCDD010000055.1 GCA_017609845.1 Candidatus Woesearchaeota archaeon
CCATATGTTGTCCCACAATCTCCTTCTCCAGACCAGCAAAGGATTTTGTTTTTTTGAGTGAAATAAGGTGAAGTCTTAAATGCTATACTGAAAGAGAGTATTATGTATATTATTAAAAATATAGTAAAGAAAGTTTTTTTATTCTTTATTTTGAATAAACGAAATAAAGAATATTCTTTGTCTGAGAATGCCAGAGACATTATTAAAATAATTCCTATTAAGAATATTATTAAAACTCTTGTCAGAAGCATTGATGTGTTTGATATTGCAACTATCCAAAAGAATATTGCCAGGTATAATATAAATTTTTCATTTTTAGATTTTTGTTTTTTAAGTATTAGTTTTATTAGAATGTAAAAAGAAAATACAAATAAAATCAGGTCTATGGAATTAAATTTTATGATCAATCTGTAAATTGATTTAAAGAAATTAACATTAAAGAACTTAGTAAACTCTGCTCCTCCGACGGTCCTATATTTTTCTAGAACCAAGAAGAAATTTTTAATGTTAAATTTGAAAGCTAGTAGCCAGAAAAAAATAAAAGATATTATTGAGAAACTAAGAGTTTTTATTACGTGGGAAGGATTTGTTTCTTTTTCTGTTAGATTTAAATTAAATATTTTTGATAATATTTTTAATGTTTCATTCTTGTATTTTTCCAGAATTATGAAAACAGCGAATATTAAGTATAATGCTGCGGGAAATTTTACCCCAAAAGCCAATCCAAAAGAAGCAAAAGAAAGTATAAAAAATAAAGTTTCCTTTTTTGTTTTCTTTTCTTCTTTATATGCTTTCCATAAGAACAACAAAGCTAAAGCTACAAAAAAGTATAATATTATTTCCACATGAATCCAGCGACTGAATTTAAGGAAGAACGGCCAAAATGCAAAGAATGACATAAAATATAAGGCACTTTTTTTATTTAACAAAGAAAATGCTAAAATTGAGACTACAATAAAGAAAAATAATCCAAAAATATACATCGGAAGATGACAGAATATTTCTCCTTTTGTTAGGGCTTCCCCTATCAAAACTTCTCTTCCTGGGAAAAACATTGGTTTTATTTGTGATACCTGTGAAAAATCCTGGCCAGAAGCAATACACCCTAATCCTATGAAGAAATTCCCCAATGCTGGTTCTCCCTGTCCTGCTAATCCCGGGTAATGGGGATAAGGATAAAACCATAATAAGGCCTTCTTGTCCAAAATTCTGAAATCTTACAAATATTCCAAGAATTAGTATTACTAAGAAAAATATTAAGGTAAACCTGTCTTTTTTTAGCATAGCTTTGGTTTGTGTTTTTTATTTATATCTTTTTGGATTCTTTATAAGTATTATAATAAAAAGAATTAAAGCGAGAATTGAAGCTGATGTCTTTAGGTAGCGTTTATGTTTATGATATTCTTTGATAAAAACTTTGTTTCCTACAAATTCTGCTTTTGCTGATATCCAATCACCTTCCTTAACATCTATTTTGTTTATTATTTCATATTCATAATCCATTTCTTTTATTATTAAAGGATTTTCAGATTTTATTGCAGAATAAGAAAAATAAATTTCCTCGTTTTTGTTTTTGAATTGATTAAGATACGGGTTTTTTTCTACAAATGTGTTAAATGTTAATAAAGGGATCATGAGATAGATTAGGATAAGGAATATAGTTAGATAAATTTTCTTTGTTGTTAATCTTAGTGGTTTTTTATTTTTATCAAAAACAGCATATAGTAAAACAAAGAAGCTTATTGTCATTAGTATAACAGAAATTGTTGAATCTGGCCAAAAAAAGTTTAGATTTTTTAAGGAAAAGTAGCTGAAAGGATATAATAATAATTTTCCTGTATAATCTGCTGTTTGTATTTGATCCAAGAAAAAATGCGTTAATGCTCCCAGTGAAATGAATAAAAATGATTTCATTGGTTTTTTTGTTAGAAATGCTAATCCTAATGTTATAATTGCTACTAAGAAAGGTGTGTGTAATGGTTCTAATAAAACATAATAAGTATTAGCTGAAAGATTAAAAAAATCTATTGCTGACAGGATTCTTGATATGTCCGGGAGCAATGCTCCAAGTAAGACTAAGAAAATATCTCTTATTTTAAGTAGCTTTGCTAAAATATAAGCAAATGCTAAATGTATTAACCAATCAGGCATTTTATTTTGTTGACGTTGCTCTTTTCCAAATTTCTTTTAATGGTTTTTTTCTTATGTTAAGATCAATGAAAATCTTTGTCCATAAGTAGAGTTTCACAAAGTATAAAGAAATAGTATAAAAAACTTCCCTTATGTTTTTTGGGTATAGCCATGCCTGATAACTGTAGATTAATTCCCTCCAGAAGGATCTCATTCTTTGTGGGTTCTTGATGTATTTGTTTATTTGGTTATAGCCTCCGGTTGAACGTCTTTTTTGAATAAACCAATCTTTTAGGTTCTTTGGATATTTAACATAAACTAGAGCTTTGGGAGCATAAGCAATTTTATATCCTCTTTTCCATATCAAATGGGATATAACTGCATCTTCTGAAAGTGCATCCTCCGGGATATTTTTTATTATGTTTCTTATTGCAAATAAATAACCAGAGCATAAAATGAATTTTCCTTTTTTTACTCTTCTTAATCTTGTTCTATGGGCTCCAATGTCTGTAAGTAAATGAGACCAATATCCAAGCATTGTCTTTCTGTTATCAAGAGAGATTGGTCTTGCTGTTACTGCGCCTATTTTTTTGTTTTTGAATGGTTCTGTTAGTTCTTTTATTGAATTAGAAGATGAATATACGTCTCCATCTGTAAATATTAAGATATCTCCTTTTGCTTTTTTTATTAAAATGTTTAGGGCATGGGGTTTTCCTTTTCCAGGATCTTTTATTGTCTTTACATTTAGTTTTTTAGCTTGTTTTAATGTTTCATTATCCGGAGCTGCTACAATGATTTCATATTCTCCTTTTTGTTTCTTAAATGAGTTTATGGCTTTAGCTATTGTTTTTTCTTCTTTAAATGAGGTTATTAGGATGGATATCATATGTTGGAGGTAGTGAGAAAATTTATAAATTTATGTTAATGTTTTTTTGTTTTTAATCTCCATTTCTATAACTTTTAATATGGACACATCATTTTCTCTCCAAATAACAGGGACTTCTTTGATAGAATAACCTTTTTTTTGAGCCAAATAAAGTAATTCACTGTCAAAAAACCAAACTTTGTTTTCTACTTTATTAAGGACATTTTCCACTACCCTGCTGCTCAAAACCAAACTTTGTTTTCTACTTTATTAAGGACATTTTCCACTACCCTGCTGCTCATGGCCTTGAATCCGCATTGTGCGTCACTTACCTTAATACCTAAAATCATATTTGCAAAAATGATATGATATATTTTTGATACGATATATCTTATTGGGCTTCTTTTTACTTTAGAATTTTTATGGTATCTTGAACCAATAACCAAATCGTATCCTTTGTCTACACCTTCAATTAGTGCCCTAAAACTGACTAATTCTGTTGTCAGATCAATATCCATAAATGCGTTAATATCTGTTTTAAAATTGATTAGGGCTTCGATTACGCCGTATCCTTTTCCTTGTTTTTCTGTATAGTAATAAGTAACTTCCGGGTATTTTTTTATTAATTCCTGTATTTTGGCCCATACTTTTTCTTCTTTTTTTCCATTTAAAGAAATAACAATCTTCCAGTCATAATCACTTAAGTTTTTTCTGAAATATTTTACTTGTTCGTTAACACTCCATTCTAATTCAGGTAGATTTCCATAGTAGATTGGCAAAACGATTATTGCTTTCTTTTTCATAGTGTTTTGTCTAGTCCATTGTTGATTGTTGTTGGATTACTTAATTTAAATTCATTTTTAATATTTCCCCTTTTTATTTGTATATTTTCCAGTTGTTGTGTTGTTATCATTGGTTTTTTTATTATGGTTTGATAAATTTTAACTGGTATTTTTAAGAATGAGATAGGCATGTGTATTTTCATTACTTTTTTGTTTAGTTTGTATGCTATTGTGTCTATTAATTTGTTGTATGTTATTGATTCTGGGCCGTTTAATGTATAA
>JAFCDD010000021.1 GCA_017609845.1 Candidatus Woesearchaeota archaeon
GGAAAACAAAGAAAAGTTTTTATAGGAGGAAAAGGGTTTAATGAGGGTGAAAATGAATAAAAGGGGTGCTAGTTTGGTTATTTCTTGGGTTCTTATAATTGGTTTCTCTATTGCTTTGGCTACCGGAATATTTCTTTGGGCTAAAGAAAAAACAGAAAGTTTAACTGAGAGTACTCTGTCCGATGTTGAAACAGGCATTATATGTCAGGAAGTAACTATAAATGTTAAGGCAAATGTGGATTGTGATTTAACTATACATAATAAAGGAAAATTAAGCTTACATAAGTTTATTATTAATACTTTGAAACCGGAGATAACTAATACTGTTGTTGATCAAGAGCTTTCTCCTATGACTTCTTTTGAGTATACTTCTGTTGTGCAGGATACTACAAAACTAGAAGTTATTCCCGTTATTAAGTATAAGGATAATTTTTTTGAATGTAGTGAGAGGAGAGTTGAAGTAGAATGTTAAAAAAGAAAGGAGTAAGTCCATTAGTTGCTACCATCCTTTTAATTGGTTTCGTTATTGCTCTTTTATTGGTTGTTTTTTTATGGGGCAAGAAGTATATTGAAGAAAGTGCAGCTAAAAGGGGAGCACTAGCAGAAAAACAATATGAATGTGAGTTAATTAAATATGAGGTTGTTAGTGCTGCCAGACAAGGTGATTTTGTTAGGACGGTTATTAAAAATCTGAAAGATATTAAGATTCATAAATTTAGTTTTGTAATTGGGGATGATCGTACGGAAAGCGTAGATGTTATAGAAACATTAAAAGGATTGGAAGTTAAGGAATATTCTGCACGATTTACAGAGCAAATAATAGGAACATTCTCTAAGGTATCTATTGTTCCTTGGTTGAAGGTTGCTCCCGGTTATTATGTTCCTTGCTCTAATAAAAAAATAGTTGCTAATGTTTAAGAGAAAGATTTAAATAATATGTTAATCGTTAATGTTTTATATAAAGGAGGTTTTAATGATGAATAAAAAAGGGATTAGTCCTTTGATCGCTACTGTTCTTATTCTTGGATTTACTATTGCACTTGCTGCAATCGTAATGACTTGGGGGAAGAGTTTTACCCAGGGTTTGCAAGAAAGTACAGAAAAAAGCTCAGAATCTGCTATTTTATGTGCTACTGAAATTAATTTTAAAGTTAAAAATGTTTGCTTGGATTCTAATAATAAATATAAGATTACTGTAGAAAACAATGGGCAAAGAGATATTAAATATTTTGATGTGCGTTATTACAAAAGTCCTTCTGATGTTGTGACTGGAAAAATAAGCTTTGATGAAGCTAGCCAAGGCAATGGAATAATAGGTATAACTAAGTTTGGTGTTGAATCTGACGTGGATGATATCTTAACTAGTTATGGTGGCGTGATAAAGGAAGTTGAAATGGTTCCTACTATTGAAATAGGCGGTTCAGAAATGACCTGTCAAGACACAAAAGCTAGTTTTGGTGATCAAAACGCTGCTCAAAGCCCAATAGTTTCTTGTTAATTTTAAAATGGAGTATAGTGAAGTAGTGAAGGAGAAAGAGATAACAGAAGAGATAGATAAATTAAAAAAATTCAAAAAAAAAGTAGAGAATGAGAGAAAATCCAAGCAATATGGATCCTTTATATCTTTGGCTTTTACTTTTTTGATTTTTGGGGGTGTTTTGTTTTATATTACTTTTATTTTAAAGAACATGGAAGCTTCTCTTGCTGCTTTTTCTGGATCTTCATTTTTCTGGATAAGATTTGTTGCTGTTTTATGTATTATCTTTGGAGGAATAATCTTAATTGCTTTAATATTGAAAAAATATCAATTTTATCATAAGGACATTAAGAAAGATATTGAGAAAGAAAAGAAGGAAAAGGAAGAAAAAAAGAATTTGGGTTCAAATATAAAAATTCCTTCTCCGGAAAAAAATATTAAATAATAACATGATTGAAATATTTAATGCAATGGAATTGATCCTTTTGAAAGTCTGGGATCTTATAAAAGCGCCTGTTGATTTTCCAGGAATGTTATGGATTGCTCTTCCTTTGATTTTAGCTATGGTTTTAATGGAGCTTTATTTTGGAAGATATAAAAAAGAAGAACTTGGGTGGAATTCTGCATTTGCTAATAGCATGGTTTTGTTTTTTGTTGGATTTGATTTGATTAGGCACCTTTATGGTACAGGAGAAATAGGGTTTAATTTAAGATTCATTGTTGTTTTGATTTTAATCTTTTTAGGGACCACATTAACTTGGTTAGACTTTTTTCATTTATTGCCAAAGGAATTGGCATTTATACTATCTGCAAAATTTCCCACAACAATAAGTTCATATATTGCAATTGTTTTGGTTTATTCTAATTTGGCCATTGACCTGATTAATGTATTAGCCATATTCTTATTTGCATTGTTGTTATTTTTATTTATAAAACTGATATGGTTGTTAGTACCCGAAGATTTATGGTATGACGAAGCAGAGGAAGAAGTTTAATGCTAACATTTATATATTTGTTTTATTTTTAATTGAATATGGAAAAAAGAGGGGATATATGGATTTCTGCTGTTCTTTATATTGCTCTTGGTATAATTTTAATAACCATAATTTTAAGTGCTGGAATCCCTTTAATGGATAAATTAAAAGACAGAAATACTGTTGTACAAACAAAAAACATGTTAAATGCTGTTGATCAGGCTATAAGGGCTGTTGTTAATGAAGGTCCTGGTTCTAAAAGGTATTTATCTCCAATAAATATTGATAGAGGAGATTTTATTATAGATGAAGAGGAGGATGCAATTAATTGGAGTTTGAAGACTACTAATAAAATGATGGAAGAAGGCACTGTTTTTGAAGAAGGCTCATTAAATCTTTACTTAGAACCATCTGTTGTTAGGGGAGAATATCTTGTTGTCGTTGGCTTGAAGTATGCTGATTTTGCTGATTTGAATTTAGTTTCTGATTATGGTAATCCTTTTAGAGGAAGTTATTCTATGACTGTAAATCATACAGGACAATATACAGACTATCCAATAATTGATATTGGAATTTATTGATTCTGAATAGAAAATTATTTAAGTTAATAAACGCGTATTTTAGATTAGGAGAGGTGAATATTTTGCAACTTTTTAATAAGAAAAAAGAAGAAAAACTAGAAACAACAACTTCTTTTAAGATTAAAAAAAATGAAGAGGTAATTTCTTTACCTGAAATAGTGGATAAAAGAAAATTGGATATTAAATATCCTTTATTAGAACCCTATGCATATGCACATATCTCTTGGGATAAAGAAAATAATGAACTTGTTTACTTTGTTGAGGAGCCAAAATTAGATGAAAGTGAAAAGAAGAATTTGGAAGTTTTAGAAAATGGCATTAAGGAGCTTATTAATATCTCTTTCATTAATATAAAAAAAATAGAAACAGTCATAGTTTACCTTGAAAAAAATTTAAGAGCTTTAATTGTTGAGTTTGGGTTAAAAATATCAGAAGATTCATTCTTGAAAATAATGTATTATATTTACAGGGATTTTATTGGTTTGAATGAGATAGAGCCTTTGTTGAATGATTATTATATTGAGGATATAGAATGTAACGGAAGTAAAACTCCACTTTATATTGTACATAGAAAATATAGGAATTTAAGAACGAACATAGTTTTTGAGAATAACAAGGTTTTGGCTAGTTTGGTTGAGAAGATGGCTCAAAGAGCTGGAAAGTATGTTAGTTATGCTAGTCCTTTGTTAGATGGAAGATTGCCTGATGGTAGTAGAGTTAATGCTACTTACACAGAAGATGTTACTTCTAGAGGACCTACTTTTACTGTAAGGAAATTTACAAAGGAACCATGGACGCCGGTTAAGCTGATGGAATTTAGAACTGTAAGTCCTGAGATGTTGGCTTACTTTTGGATTTTGATAGAGAATGAATCAAACATAATGATTATTGGAGGTACTGGATCTGGAAAAACCTCTTTTTTAAATGCACTAGCATTTTTTATTCCTCCTGCCGCTAGAATTGTTAGTATAGAGGACACAAAAGAATTAAATATTCTACATGAAAATTGGCTACCTAGTGTTGCAAGAGCCGGAGTTGGATTAACTAATTTAGTTGGGCAGAAACATGGAGAAGTTAGTTTATTTGATTTACTTAAGGAAAGTTTTAGGCAAAGACCTGATTACGTTATTGTCGGAGAAATAAGAGGCAAGGAAGCATTTGTTTTATTTCAGGGTGCTTCAAGCGGACATCCTAGTTTCAGTACTATGCACGCAGAGGACGTTGAAACTATGGTAAGAAGATTGGAGACAGAGCCCATTAATCTATCTCCTAGTTTAATTGCTTCTCTTGATGTTGTTGGAATTATGATTCAAGCTAAAATTGGTGATAAATCTGTTAGAAGATTAAAGGAAATTGATGAGATTATTAATGTAGAACAACAACTTGGCAAGGTTAACATCAATGTTCCTTTTATTAGGGATCCTAGGACCGATAAGTTTTATTCTAAGAATGACAGTAAAATATTTGCTAAAATTATGGCCGAGAAAGGAATGACTTATGAAGAACTAATGAGTGAATTTAGCTTAAGATCGAAATTATTAATGCAGATGTACAAAAAGAAGGTCTTTGGTTTTAAAGAAGTACAAGAAGTAATTAATGGTTATTATAAAAATCCCAAGGAAGTTTTAAGGAAATTTAATTTAATATAATGACTTTAGATAAAATAGAACAGAATACCAAGAGTATTTTGGATGCTCTATCTAAGTATGAGAGCGAAAAAAGTAAAAGAAAGAAAAAGAGAATCGAAAAAGTAGTCGTTGGTCTTGGAGAAGAGATAAATAAACTGGTAGAAGAAGAAAAGAAAAATGTTAAATAAAGATCATGTTAATGATATAATTTCTTTAATAAATGAAATTAAGGATATAAAAAACAAAAAATTAAAATTAATTAATGATCTAAATGTTATTGATTCCCAATTTAAAAATCATAAGTTAAGTGAGAAATCTTATAAGAATATAATAGATAAATATTTGAAGGGAAAAAAAAGAGAAAACGTTGTTAATGAAATTGATGAGAGTATTATTAAGAAATTAGATGAAATAAAGACAAAAAATGAGACTATATTAAATTCTTTTAAAACAGGTAAAAAAAATAAGGTAAAAAAAATACATTTGGATTTAGGAAAAAGTAAAAAAATAAAATCAAAGAAACATCCTATAGAAAAGGAATATGAAGTTTATGAGGAAAATAAACTAGCAAAGTTTTCCAATAGATTTTTTAAGGATTTATCAAAAAAGATTGTTAACAAATACCCTTCATTTTTTGAGAATCTTTTTAAAAGCATCACTTCCAGCAGTATTAAAACATTATCTGTGAGTTATGTTAGTATTATGCTCTTTTTTTCTTCTTTAGCATTCGTATTTTCTTTTTTATTATTTTTTATTATTTTTTATGGAAATCTTCTTTTTTCTATTTTTACTTCCTTTTTTCTGTCTATCTTTATTAGTATAATTGTATTTTCTTTGATATATATATATCCCGCAAACGTTGTTCGTAATAAAAAAAGAAAAATTAAAAATGATTTGCCATTTGTTGTAATGCATATGGCTGCTGTTGCCGGTAGTGGAGCACAGCCAATTTCTATGTTTAATTTAATTCTTGATTCTGAAGAATATAAAGGCATTAAAGGAGAAGTAAAAAAAATTGTTAATTATGTAAATTTGTTTGGTTATGATTTGATAAGTGCGATAAGATCTGTTGCCATTACTACACCTTCTAGAGATTTTAGGGAGTATTTGGTTGGTTTAACTACAACAATAGAAAGCGGTGGAGACTTAAAGACATATTTAGATGCTAAAGCTAGTGAAATGATGAATACGTATAGGTTGGAAAGGAAGAAGTATCTAGAATCATTATCTACTTATGCTGATGTTTATACTGGTATCCTTATAGCTGCTCCTTTGTTATTTTTTGTTACCTTAGCTATAATTCAAATGCTTGGTGGAGAGATTGCAGGCATTCAAATTAGTACCTTAGCTACTATTGGAACATATTTTGTGTTACCTTCGCTTAATATTGGATTTTTTACATTTTTAAATATGACACAACCGGAATAAAATGATATTAAAATTTAAGAAAAAATATTGGATTGGGATTTCAATAGCCTTATTTCTTATTATATTAGATGTTATTTATTTTTTAGGGACAAGATGGTTTTATTCTTTTTTAGTCTTGTCACTAAGCATTGGTTGGGTTCATTTCTGGAGGGATTTTTTTAAAGAACTTAAAAGACAAAAAGAAATAGAATTAAAATTTTTAGAATTTGCTAGGGCCCTGGTTAGTAGTGTTAAATCAGGGTTTTCTATCCCCCAGGCGATTATAAATGTTTCTAATAAGGATTATGGCGCATTAAATAGTTATGTTGAGAAGTTAAAGAATAAAATTGAATGGGGAATCCCGGTTCAAGAAGCATTGCTTATGTTTAGCGAGGATACCGGGAATGTTGTTATTAAAAGATCCGTGTCTATTGTTATTGAAGCAGAGAAATCCGGGGGTAATATAGAAAATGTTTTGGATGCTATCGTTGATTCTGTTCTTGATGTTAAAAAATTGAAAGAAGAAAGAAGGGCTACTGCATTTTCGCATATTATTCAAGGTTACATTGTGTTCTTTATTTTTATTATAATAATGTTAGTATTGCAGTTAAAGTTATTACCTCGGTTGGGGGGATTAAGTGCTGGTTTTCAGGGGCTTGGTAGTATTGGGGCCGGAGGAATTATTGGTGGGGGAGCAGGACAATTAAATCTAGATAAGATTTTCTTTAGTTTGGTTGTAATACAAGGATTCTTTGCTGGAATAATGATTGGTAAATTTTCAGAAGGCACTTTAAAGAATGGTTTATTGCATTCTTTGATATTAATAACTGTTGCTAGTTTGGTAATTGCTACCGTAAAAGGGAGTTTATGGTGAAAAAGGGAACTACTCATGTGGATTGGGCAATAAGTATTGGTATTTTTCTTATTTATGTTCTTGGTTTATTTATTTTTCTAAAACCAGGTTTAGAACCAGTTTATAAAAATGAGATTTTAGAGGAAATTGTTGATGGAAATTTTTTTGAAGAAGTTAATTTGATTGTTGAGAGAAAACCACTATATATTGATAATGCAGATACTGGTGGCGACGATGTTGAGGTTAGGATAGAAAGCAGGCTTCCGTTTCTGATTACACAGTATAATGAAAATGAATTTACTTTATATGATGAAAATTTTGTTGAGCTTCCCTTGGATATAGAAAATAATTTTAATGGAATGAAATTTAGGGCAAATATTAAAAGTGGTAAAAGAAATATCTTCTGGCTGGTTAATTCTGAGGAAACGAGTCCCATTAGTCTTGAGGGTATGCCTGTTGAAATAATTGTGTCCCCTGATGATGAAGTGAATCCTACTTTTGATTATAGTTTTGGTGTTACAGAAAAAATTGTTGGTATTTCTTCTATTAAATTACAAAATTTCTTTGATTATTATGGAGATGATCAACTGAAATATGGAGATTTAAAAGAGAAATGGAATTATCCTTCTTTTAAGGATTTTGCTATATCTTATTCTGATGAGGATGGTCTTGTTGAGAGTTATTCTCCTGAAGATATCCCTGCACAGACAAATGTTTTTGCAAGAAATGTAAGACATTTTTTAATAGATTCTAAAGGAGATTCCATAAAGGAGGTTGAGTTTAACTTTAGAATATGGTAAATAAAAAAGGATATATAAAAACTATTGAAGCCGTAGTTGCAATAGTGGCCATTCTAATTTTTATATTTACTGCCTTGCCTAGAAGCGATCAGGCGATTATTAAAAAACCAACAATGATTGAATCTAATCTGGAGAATATAATGGATGAGGTAATTATTCAGAAAATATATCGGGCAGAGGTAATAGCAAGTAATGGTGAATGCGGAGAAGAAGATGTGTGCACTAATTTTTTGAAGTTAAAAGAATTGGTTGAAAATAATCTTGTTGTTGGCTATACATATAAATTTAGTATTTGTCCCGATCCTAGTTGTGTGGCAGATCTTCCTTCTGAGAAAGATGTTTATATGGATGATTTATTTATTGCTTCATCTGGAACAACCCAGGAACCAAAGGTTTTTAGGGTTTGGATGTGGAGAAAATAAATTTGTTGATATAATCTTTTTTTGAAATTTTTTCTCTTTTAGCTAATTTTCTTATTGCTTTATCCATTTTACTTCCGTATTGTGCTGCTAATTTTTTTCTTTGTTCTTAAGATTGCTTTTTTTTGGTTTTTAACTATTTTATACTTTGCAGGAATTTTAAGAGAATACTTAACTAAATCTAAATCTAGAAATGGAGTAATTATCTTTAAATTAGTATCTTTAGCTAATGAAAGATCTCTTTGTAAATCTCTGTTGTATAAGCCCAGTAATCCGTTTAAACATTCCCTGTTAATATTCTTAGAATTGCTGTGTCTTTCATATCCGGCGAATATCTCTTCTGAACCAAGTCCAGAGAAAATTAATTTTACCTTGTCTTTTTGTGCTTTTAACATAGCAGGATAAATGGTTAGAGCAAC
>JAFCDD010000056.1 GCA_017609845.1 Candidatus Woesearchaeota archaeon
GATTCATCTATTTTGTATTTTAAATCATCAAGTAGTTTTACTGCTTTTTTGTATTGTTCTAATTTTATGAACAATGTCTTTTCTCTTGCTGATTGTTCTGGTTGGAATTGAGTTTGTGGCCTTATTGGAGGAATTTGCTTTCTTACTGGAATTCCTAAATCTTCTAAGCTTGGTTTTTGTGGGATTACTGCTTCTTTTATTTTTTGATGTTCGTTTTCCATGTTAGATTCGTATTTTGGAAATTCAGAAGGAATATCCGGGAATTTTAATGGAGGAAGCCTTTCTTGTTTTTTATCTTTCTTTTTTTTCTTAAAGAACATTATTATTACACCCCCTTTTTAAAAAAAAGATTGTTTTCAGTTATTAAATATTTTGTATCATTTTGAAATAGTAATTTAATCATTTCTTTTGGAAAATTTCGAAATTGTGTTCATTATTTAATGAAAAGGTTTTTAAAGATTGCTTTCTTTTATTTGCTCTTCGCGAAAAATGAAAGTGAGTAGCAAACATATTGAAGGCCTAATAAAAGATAAGGTTGGAAAAGATGCTCTTCCTCTTTTGAATATACTGACTAAAAGAAGAAACATCAGTGAGTTTAAGATAGCTGAGAAACTGGATTATAGTGTAAATCAGGTTAGAAGTATATTGTATAGGATGCATGAATATAATTTAGTTAGTTCTACCAGAAGGAAAGATAAAAAGAAAGGATGGTATATTTACTATTGGACTTTTAATATTAAGCATGCAAAGGGTTTAATTCTCAATTTAATGAAACAGAGATTACAAGATTTAAGGAAAAACCTAAAAGATAAGAAAGATAAGATTTATTTTATTTGTCCTGGAGATGGTTCTAAGATTTATGACCTTGAACAGGCTTTGGAATATAATTTTAAATGTCCTGAAACTGGAGAACTTCTAGTTGAGGAAAACAAGAATTTTCATATAAGAAAAATTAAAAGAGAGATTGCTCTTTTAGAAAAAGAATTAGGAAAAGAAGCTAGTTAGGATGCTATTGGAAGTTCGTCTTGATTAAATTCTTCATCATATTCTTCCAAGTATTTTTCTACTAGTTTTTTAATGTTCATCTGTATTTTTATTTGTTTTATTTGTTTAAAAAATTTTCTGTATTAGAAAAATGGTTATTAGTTAGCTATGTCCAAGTATTCGTCTGCATGATCAATAACTGATTTTACATATTTTTTATTGAATCTTTTTGTGTTAGGCCCTACATTATATTTATTTACTGCTCTTATATGATCTTCTTGTACGTTAAGCATTTTTAAGTAAAGTGCTGCGGCCCTAATTCCTGCTTCAGGATCTTTTCTTAGATCTCCTCTTAATCTTTCAGCCAGGTTATAATCTCCAATTCTTGTAGCTTCTCTTATTAAGTCTTTTTTTGTTGGATCCCATATCTGCATAATTCCTTTTGAGTAGCCGTTGTCTCCTAGTATGTTTCTGAATCCTGTTTCTTTTTTTGCTATTCCCAAAAGCAAATCTAATGGAATTTTATAATCTCTTGAAGCTTTTGTGAAATAAGATGCATATTGATCTATTTCTTCTTCAGACAATTTATTGTTTGTGTTTTTTATGAATGCTTTAGTTGGTTCTAATTGTGAAAAATTTTGATATGCAATATCAGTACTATCTTCTAAAGTTTCTTGTTCGTCTGGAGAATATTCAATCTGGGGATCTTCTGGTATTGTCTCTTCTATTTGGGGTCTTTCAAGTTCTTTTATTTCTCTTTCTATTTCCCTATATCTAGGAAGATGATTTGCACAGAATAAACCAGCAGTTCCTAATGCTGTAACTATTGCTACACCCCTTATAAAATCTCCAAGTCCTCTTCTTGGTGCAGTTATTTTTATTATTGTTTTTTTTGCCATTTTTTAATAATTTTAAGAAGCTTTTTAGCCTCTTTTTGTAATAGAAAAAAAGAAATGATACTTTATAAATCTTTCTATTTTTAGTTACTGTTAAGTTTAAATAGTTAAAAAACACTGTATAATTAAATATTTATGTTCTAGAAAATGAAAAATGTTGATTATGCTACAAGAGGAAGAATCTTTTTGATAGATGACCCTTTATCAACAGAAAATAGGCCGTATTTAGAAAAAATACTTAGTGTTTGTTTAGGTTTTAAATTTCTAGAGGCAGTTCTGAGTTTTTCTGTTGGTGGTCCTTATGGGGTTCCATCCAATAATAATGGGCCTTTGGGGAGACCTCTTCCTGGAGGAAAATTTATTTTGAGTCGTTATCGAATTGAAGATATTAAGAGAAGATACGACGAGTTAAAGTTATAGTAATCTAGGATCTATTTCAAAATTAATGAAATCTTTGAATAGTTTATTTGCTAGCCTAATTACAGGTTCTTCGAAGTCTATTACACAGAATTGCCTAAACGCTCCCAAATTTTTATCTAAATAAACACTAATTTCTTCATTCCCCTTTATTTTAAATAATTTCTTAATTGGATAAAATCCATTTAACCTATTACCTAAATCTTCATTATAAGTGGTGATTATCATTGGAATCATATATGCTTCTTCACTAATCCTGTTTGGGTTAAGTTTAAATGGAAAATTTTCTTCTTTAGATGAAGGTATTGGGTTTCCTTGTTTATCTAATAAATAAAAGACTCCTTTATCAATTAGTATTGCAACCAATTCCTCAAGATTTGATTCTTCAGTTCCAAAAATAAGACTAAATTCATCTCCCTCTGCGATTAATCTGTTGCTTGCGTTTAAGTATTCTGTTCTGTTCGGAATATAAATTCCCCTTTCTACATCATAGATCCTTATTCTTTCTTCTTCTTTTGGAAAATTAAAACTTTTAAACTACCGGTAGATTACTTTTCTAGGTAACTGTTCTATTTTTATATTTCCATTGAATCTTTTTTGAACCTCTCTTCTTAATAGGTTTAGAAATCTAGATTCTCTATGGGCATATTTTATTGGAATAAGAACAGAATCTCTAAGATTTCTTTCGATAGATGTTGGATAATAATTAAAACCACTAACTAAGTTTTCTTCTATAGCTCTTAAACCTAGTTCTCTGTAATGTCTTAATTCCCTTTCTGTGAAACCTCTAATTTTCATAATTAATATAAAGAAAAATAGATTTTATAAAGCTTTCTATTTTAATTACTGTTAAGTAGTTACCTTACTTTAGGTCTGAGAAGCCCACAAGTACGAATATTAGGCCTATCAATAGTACAAGGATTGCTACTCCACCCTTAATAAGTGTCCATACTGCCTCATAGGCAAATAGGTATATTGGTACTATTAACAATAAAAGACCTAAAACAACCTTAAATAAGCTTTTTGCTGCTTTTGTCATTTTTTAATAATCCTCCTTGAATTTTTTATATATTGGTATTTAAATAGTTTTATTCAGGGCTATATATATGTGGAAAAATATATAAAGCTTTTCTGGATGGTTTTTATCATGAAGTTAAGTGAAAGAGTTTATATCAAGGATGCTTTAAAGAAAACAGGAAATGTTGTTGTTTCTGGTTGGGTTGAAAGAGTAAGGTTGATGGGTAATCTGGCATTTATTATTTTAAGAGACAGAACTGGAAATTTCTAAGAAGAAAGTTAAGGAAATAGAGAAGATAAGTAATGAAAGTGTTATTTTGGTTAAAGGCAAGATGCAAAAGAGTAAACAGAAGTCTGGTGATAAAGAATTAAGTTTGGAAAGTTTTGAAGTTCTTTCTCAAGCAGAAACGCCTTTGCCTATAGATATGGTTCAAGATACTACTGGCTTAGATAAGAGGTTGGAT
>JAFCDD010000057.1 GCA_017609845.1 Candidatus Woesearchaeota archaeon
TTTTTAAAATCAAAAACTCTTTAAAAAATAAAAACAACCAAAACTAAATGAGCTACATCAAAAAACTAATAATAAGATTAATATTAACAATAATAATCCTAATCATACCAATAAACATCTTTTACATTCTTCTATTAAAACCAACATTATACCTCTCATCAATCCCCTTCAACACAATAATAACCCAAGACTCATTAATAATAAACTCAATAAGATTTATCTTCATACCTGCATGCATAGCAACCGCAGCATACTACTTATTCACAATCTTAACACTGCTAACAAATATTAACCTTAAAAAAACAATAAAACTTCTAGTATCTGGTTTTTTACTGATATTCATAGCAAACATAATAAGAATAATAATCCTAATCCAACTTTACATAACAAAAAACATACAATTATTCAACACATTACACTTCTTTTTCTGGAACATAGTATCAACTATTTATATTGTAATTATATGGATTATATTGACAAAAACACTAAAAATCAAGGAAATTCCGGTATATTCGTACATTAAACGCATATTAAAAAATATAAGAAAGTTTAAATAAAGAAAAAACTCTAAAATCTTCATTAAGGAGGTGTATTAAAATCCAAAAAGATACAAAAACTTTAGTTCTCGCAGTTGTAGTAATATTGGTTGTTGCTGTGGTGGCCTTACAATTTGGTTCAACAGGATCAGCAGTGAAATCAGGAACAGAAGAAAAAGTAACAGACATCAAGTTATTCTCTGAAAAAGATGCAGACACCTTAACAGAAACACCAGTAATCAGGGCAGGGTATAATCTTTATATAACAGTTGAAACTGGAAGTGAAGGCTCAGCAAACAGGGCATACATATTTAAAAAAGGACTAACAAGAGATAAAAGAATCGCAGATGTAAATGTTTGTTATTCAACAAGTAGCTGCATGAAAAACAGAGTAAAAACAGCAAAATACAGAACATCGACATCATGGGAAGAAGGAACATACTATGTATCAATAAAAGACTACATGCTTTCAAACCAGGAAGGAAAAGAGGTATTTGTAAGCTCAGAATTTACACTTGTAAAATAAATCCCAAGGAGGTGAGAAAAAATCCAAAAAGACACGAAATTTATGCTTTTGGCAGTTGTGGTAATAATAGGAATAGCCGCAATAGCTTTTAATTTTGGTCCAACAGGACAAGCAGTTTCTTCAGGTGAACAATCAATAACAAAAGTATTCATATCAGCAAACGAAGATTTCATCGAAGACAATCCAAGAGTAAAAGCAGGAAGTTATGTTTACATCTTTGTAGAGACCGGAAGTGACGGATCAGAAGCAAGAGCAAAGATCTATGATTTGGAAGGCAAAAATTCTTTAAGAAAAGCTACATTTTTATTAGGCGAAAATTGCGGTGGAACAACCTGCAGACCTAACAAAGTAACAACAGGAAAATACAGAACACCAACATCGTGGGATAAAGGAGATTACTTTGTAGCTGTAAAGGATAAATTAACAGGCAAAGACGTAGAAGCACACTTCACACTTTATTAATTCTTTTTTCTTTTTTTAAATTCTTGTCAAAAGATTTCTTTTCTTAACTCTTCTATAAATAAAGTAAACAACCATCAAAACAACTACAAAAAATACGCTCAATAAATTAAAATATCCGTCAATAAACTCAATAATCATTTTCCCAAAGGTCATAATTAAAAAAGCCACAATAAAAAACCTTAAACCCCTAGAAAATATACTTGCAATAATAAACGTCCTCAAATTAATCTTAAAGATTCCAGAACTTATTGTAAATACCTTATATGGTATAGGAGTAAAACCGGCAACAAAAACAGCCCATCCCCCATACTTATTAAACAGCCTTTTAACTTTCCGTATCTTCCTTCCATTCATTAGCTTTCTCAAAAGAGTCTTTTGCCCATAGGGCTCAGCCAAAGCAAGAATAATCAACAAAATATCAGGAGGCACAGGAAAAAAAGAGGACTCAATAAAAGCTAAAATAAACAAGCCCAGGCTACCTAATGGAGTAAATATCTGCTGAGTCCATAAAACCGTATTACCAACAATACTCATTTAATCCTCTCTTAAAGCAACCAAATCTTCAGTAGTTAATCTCTTCTCACTTCTTAATTTCTCCTCAATCTCTTTTGTCCGCTTCTCCATGTTCTTTTCTTTAACTTCTTCTTTCTTAGTCTTCTTTTCCTCTTTTATCTTTGACCATTCTCCTTGCTTATCTCTTAATTTAATAAGTGCATCCTTCAACCCTTCATTAACTATGGAAAATTCCTCCTTATACTTAACAAAATCATCAAATGCCTTCTCCTGCTCTTTCTTAATCTCATTTATCTTCTTAGAAAGTTCTATAAATTTGTTAAAATCTCCTCTTGTTTCCTTAGAAAGTTTTACTAAATTATCATGAAATTCATTTGCTTTGGTCTTAGAATCTTCTAACTCTTTACTCTTTCACCTTCTCATTTATTTCATTATTTATTTTCATTACTTTTGCTCCTTCCAGATATATTTTCTTAAGATCCTTAATCTCCTTCATAATCTGTTTTTCCTTATTGTAACTTAAAACCTCGGTTTCAACAGTCATCTCTAGTTTCTCTATTTGCTTTTTAATTAATTCAGGACTTTTCTTCAACTTAGAACTCATTTCCCTTTTTTCTTTTCTTAATTCCCTCAATTTTTCAATGCATTGCTTAACTTTTTCGTTGTAATAATCCCTTTCTTTTTTTAACTTGGAAATTTCCTTTTCAGAAATAGTCTTTTTGTTTCTTTGATCTTTAATTTCTTTTATTAATCTGTTTAATTCTCTTTTTAAATTTTCTTTTTTCTTAATTTTCTCTTTAAACTAGAGATCTCATTTCTAACTAACTTAACATTCTCCAAGATACTCTTCCTATCTTCTTCCATTTTTTTGCGTCTAGCTCCATGTTATTGAAAATAAAAAAATTAGCCAAATAATGCTCCAAGTCCTGCGGCAGCTTCTTCAGCTTTTTTCTCTTCTTTCTTTTCTTCCTTCTTCTCTACTTTCTCTTCTGTAACACTTGCAGCAACAGGCATAACAGCGGCTTCTTTAATTTCCTTTTCAATATCAACACCATCCAATGCAGCCACCAAACCTTTAATCTGCGCGTCGTCAACTTGAACACCGACAGCTTCCGCCACTTTCTTTACGTTCGCTTCATTAATTTCTTTTCCAGCTTTATGCAATAACATAGCTATATATACTAACTCCATACTAACCTCCTACTCGTTTACCTTCTAAAATATCTTTTGCTAATTGTTCAACTACTTTCATTTTTTGAACTTCTTTATAATGTTTTTCTTCTTGAGCATCATCTTTTTTCTCTTCTTCAGGTTCTTCTTCTTTCTTTTCTTCCTTCTCTTCATCAACAGGTTGTTCTTCTGGTTCCTCTTGTTTTTCTTCTTTCTTTTCTTCTTCTAAAGGGGTCTCCTCTTCTTCCGTTGGTTCCTCTTTAGGTTCTTCTTCCTTAGGCTCTGTT
>JAFCDD010000022.1 GCA_017609845.1 Candidatus Woesearchaeota archaeon
ATTAATATGTTCTGTTCTTTTAACATTTAATAGTCATTATTTTGCATATGTAACTACCCAGTCAAAAAACATAATGATTATTATATAGAACTATTATTTAAATGTTATCTTTTTTTGTGCAATAATTAAAGTCAGCAATTGAAATTATTTGCTTCAAAATATTCTTGTTTAAAATTTTGTTTTGTGGGAATTGACAAGACAGGCAGTATCAACTTAAATGTATTTTATAGGTTTTACTTAAAAACAATTTACAAATCGGAATGATTTTGCTCACTTAAGTTGACAGCACCGGTAAAACAATACATTTATAAATAAGTTATGCTTAGAATAAAATAATGGGTTCTGAAAAAGAGGAATTGGATTTTGAAAAAAAAGGTGTGGTGGATAGGTTTCAAATGCTTCCTAAAAGAAGGCTTTCTGAGGTTGAAAAACAGTTAATATTTATTCTTATTGAAAAATCAAAGATTCAAAGGGAACGCTCTATGGCTCTTCTCAATAAGGGGTTCTTGATTTTCATTACATTCATAATAATTACTTATTTAAGCAAATCCAACAACCTATTGCCCCAAATTTATATCAGTATCCTCTTTATTTTCGGCATAATTGTATTGATTGCAGTTGTTGTGACTTATCAAAGTGTGCTATCCAAGGAGGAGAAAACTTTGGATAACCTCTTAAATAATTTTTTAAAATAAAATGGTAGAAAGAGTAAAGACAGGAATACCTGGATTAAATAAGCTTATGCAGGGGGGATTAGTCAAAAACTCAGTAATCCTTCTTTCAGGGGGAACAGGTACAGGAAAGACAATTTTTGGTTTACAATTCTTATTCAATGGAGCAAAGGATTTTAATGAAAAAGGGATATACCTATCATTAGAGGAATCAGAAGAGGGCCTTAAAGCAGATGTTGAAGACATGGGTCTTGATTTCAATGAAGTATCTAAAAAGGTCAAATTTATTTACATGCCCCCCTATGGTACAACCAACTTCTTATCCCCACTTAAAGACCAGATAGAAAAATTCAAGCCAAAGAGGGTTGTTATTGATTCTTTGACAGCACTCGTCATGCCACTGGAAGATAACTTTGAAAGGAAGAAAGAGATTTTCAATCTTATTAAAATCCTAAAGAGATTGAACTGCACAGCAATACTCACATCAGAGGTACCAAGTGAGAGCAATATTAGTTCTGATTCTACTGGAAGATTTTCAAAGTTTGGTATAGAGGAGTTCTTATGTGATAGTGTCATAGTCTTACATTATGCTGGAATAGGTGGTGAATCAGACAGGGCAATAAGGGTTGTAAAGATGAGGCAAACAAACCATGTTAGAGGACCTGTTTCAATGGCTATTGGAAAATTAGGAATAAGTGTTCTAAAAACAAAGTATTAAAATTCAAGTTTTATTATTTAGAATTTGTTATTCTGTAATATCTTTCTTAAATCTTTAATATGTTGTAAAAAAATGTGAAGATTAATTAAAACATATTGGAAAAAATAAAGAAAATTTTTTATATAATCATATTTAAGAGTGGTAATATGCTCTCCACATTTTTGAAAAAATTGCTTTTTGTAAGGCAATTTTTCATGACAGACGGAAAAATAGAAATACTTGGAAAAAGACAGGTGATGCTACCAAAAGAGGTTGTATCTGAGTTAGAGAGAGTTAGCCCAAAAATAGAGTATAAATCCCTAAAAAAAATTTTTAGGGAAGGTGTTAAGGATTATGCAAAAAAAATTGGAAGTGGGGAAGAAGGAATGTTCAAAAATGTAACTGATATTTTTGAAACATTTGGATTGGGAAGGATGGAAGTAGTGAAGAATGACAACAAAAAGAAGATGTGCGTCATAAAGGTTTATGATTGCCCCCTTATAAATGGGATAGGCAAATCACAAATACTTACGGCAGCAATGTCAGGAATGTTTTCATTTTTGTTTAATAAAGATGTTGATGCAAAGCAACTAACACCTAAGCAAGAGTTTGATTATTGCGAGTTTGTTATAAAATAAAAAAGAGGCGAGGCAAAATGGAAAAAAAGAATGTTTATGCTGGAACAGGGATAAGCCGGGATGATGATCCCTACAAAGCAGGAAAGGAAGCTGTTGAGATGGCAATAGAAAAAGCAGACAAATCTCCTGAATTTGGTGTTGTGTTTTGCTCTGGCGGAAAATACGGAAATAATAATAAAAGAATAAAAAAGCTTGTTGATGGCGCCCATGATGCTTTCATGGCTGCAAACAAGAACTGCAAATGGATTGGCTGCACAACTGCAGGTGAAATAAGCAATTATGGGTTCACAACAGATTCTTGTGTTGCTATGATTATTAATTCTCAATATATTCATTTTGGTGTAGGTGTTGGAAAAAACATAAACCTTCGGCCTAAGGAAGCTGGCCAGAAAGCTATTAAAGAGGCTCTTAAGAATATGAAAACAGATAAATACATTGAGCCATATGTAAGATACCTTGCAGAAAAAAAATTGCCTAATTCAGAATTAATCCAGATGAGGCCATATTCAGTTATGATGCTAAACACAGGCTTCACAGCAAAAAAAAGAGGGAATGAAGATGATATTATTGAGGGAATAGTAAATATTATAGGTTATCGGGTTCCCATTATTGGAGGCAGTTCTGGAGATGATTTTAACTTAAAGAAGACTTATTCTTTTCTTAATGGCTCAGTTTATGAAGACAGTGTTGTCTGCACAATCATCAGCAGCAGCATAAAAATAGGCAGTTATGTTAGCCATGGGTATGTCCCGACTGAAAAATCTGTTTTTATTAATAAAGCAAAAGATTATATAGTTTATGAAATGGATAAAAAAAATGCTTTTGATTGTTATTCTGAGGTTATTGGAAAAACTAAAAAGAGTATATGGCCCAAAACAATGAAACTCCAAAAATTAGGAAGTATTTCTACAACGTTTATGTCTTTTGCAAAAAAAATTGGAATAGATGTTATGAAATTATCTCCAGTGATAGGACTTAACTGCAATTCCCCTCTGGCCCTAGTTGAATATAAACCATATATAAAAGGAAGATTCTGGATTAAGGCAATAGATTCTGTTATTGACAATAAATATTTGAGGTTTACTGAAAAGGTCCCCCAAGGAAATGTCTTATATATTATGAAAACTAATAAGGAAAAATCTTTGAAGGCAGGACCTGAATCTGTAAAAGGGAGCTTGAAACAAGTGGGCAATGATGCTTCATTTTCACTGATTTTTGACTGTGCACTTCACAGATGGTTCATAGGAAAACATGCTGCAAAAAGTGTTGAATTAATTAAAAAGAACCTGAAAAACATTCCTTTTGTAGGATTCTTTGGATATGGCGAAATATTAGATGGCAAGCATACCCTTAGTGTTGTTTCAATGGTTGCAAGTAAAAAATTAATAAGCGGATAAATATCATTTTCAAAGAGATAAAAAAAGAGGTGAAAAACAGAGAAAGCTATGGAGGAGTAAAAAATGAAAAATTTAATGAATTATGAAAGTATAGAAAAAATTTTGGGTTCTGAAGACCCATTCAACATAGAGCCCTCAATCTCTAGAGAGTTAAGGTTTAAGTCCTTAAAAGCAAGTTTTGAGCACCATTACCTTAACAATAAGGTTTATAAGGGTTTTTGTGAGTTAGCAAATGTTTCACCAGCAGATATTAAGAATTATGAAGATTTAGTCTTAATTCCTCTTGTTCCCTCTGATTTTTTTAGGGATGTGTCAGCAACAGGCCGCCATGAAGATTTAGTGCATATATCAAGTGTTCCTGATGAGCAAATAGCCAGATATTTTACAACAAGTGGGACTGGGGGGCAACCAAGCATTTATCCTTATGATGGAAGAAGTCTTGGAACAATAAACAGGTCAAATGTAATTATTTTTAAAAAGATATGTGACCTCAAACCAGATGATTACATGTTATTTTTAACTCCTTCCCCAGATAAAGCTGATACAGGGATGGTTCAAGGAATGTACTTGACAATGAAAGGGATTCTTAAAGATATTGATTCTCAATTAGATTTTGCTGTCCAAAATAAGGTTTTAGATCCTAAGTCTATTGTTAATAAACTGACAAAAGTTAAGGACAGAACAAGGCACCTTTACGGACCGCCATATGCTTATAACCAACTATGCGATCAGATGTCTAATCTTGGATTGAAAATGGGGCTTGACCCTGACAGCAAAGCAATTACCTCAGGTGGTTGGAAATCATTTAAGGATGAAGCAATCAACCCTTCAGAACTGAGAAAAAAAATCCAAGAGGCATTTGGTATTGCTCCGCAGGAAATTAGAGATGGCCTTGGATTAACAGATATAATGTCCATTTTGTTAGAATGCCAATATGGAAATAAACACGTTCCCCCATGGATGGAGGTTTCTATAAGGGATTTAAATGATCCTAGTTGGAAGACAGAGGTTGCTCCTGGAAAGGACGGTTTAATAGCATTTTTAGACCCATTAATAGCATCCTTCCCAGCATATATTGTTACTGGGGATGTAGGAAAGCTGATTATTAGTCAAGATGAAAAGTGCAGCTGTGGTAGATATGGTGCAACTATTGAATATGTTCGAAGAGCAGGTGACCCTAGGGGATGTGCTCTCAGACAGGAACAACTTATGAGTGAGGTTGAATCAAAGAGAAAAACTAAATAATTTTTATTTATTTGGTTATATTTTAGAGGGGTAATCCAAAAATGAAAAGCAATACACCTATTAATGGTTATTACATAAATGGCATTTCTGATACTGAAATAGAATTAGAAACTAAACTAATTGAGAATTCTCTGGGAAAAGTCAAAGTCAAAATGCCAAAATTAAATTCTGAAACTCTTGAATATGTTTTAAGCAATTTAAGGCTGTCCAAAGAGGGTTTAGCAGCCAAAACAGACAAAGAGCTTCTAAACCTATTTAACACAAACTTGGGATTATGGTTAGATAAGGATTATGGACCCAGAAAATGTGCTCAGGATATTTTACCTATAACCCTCGGATATTCTCCACAAATGGTTGAAACTATTCTAAATGGAATATTTAGTATATTAAAAGAGGATTTAAGTGATTTAAAAAAAACATGGAACTCAAAGGAGCTTTCAGTTGTAACATATCCTGATATCCCAGGGCCCCAAGTAATTACAGTATTACACTCATTGTTTAATAGAACACCTATATTTTGCAAATCCCCCCATGGGGAACCAGTTTTTAGTGCTCTATACGCCAAGTCATTAGAAGATGTTGACAAACAACTAGCAAAATCAGTATCAGCAGTTCCTTGGGAAGGAGGTGATAAGGAGAACGCAGGTCTTGAAAAAATTCTTTATAGTGGGCTTGGAAAGAAGGATGCAGTAGTTGTATTTGGTTCATCTAAGACTGCTTCAAAAATTGATTCTCTAAAAAACAAGGATTCAGAATTGATTCAATATAGCAAAGGGATAGGAATTATTATTATTGGGAAAGAATATTTGTCAAAAGAAAATATTGACACTGCAGCCAGTAACTGTGCATTTAATATATCTATGTACAATAGAAATGCTTGCTTCTCCCCACAGGGGATTTTAGCAGAAAGAGGGGGAGAATTTGCTCCAGAAGATTTCGCAAGATTGTTAGGTGTTAAAATGACCCAGGTTGCTCAGCGTATATTGCCTGTGGGTGATTTTTCTGGAGATGATTATGCAAGATTTGCACAAACTCACAGATCTGCGGAATTAAAGAGGATATCTGGTTTTGTGGATTATTTCTTTGTGACTGATGAGAACAAAAAAGCTGTTGGGGGGGTAATATACCAAAAGAAAGGAAATTTTGAGTTACCCAGGGGTGGACAGAGAGTTGTAACTGTTACTCCATTCAAAGAAATTAGTGATGTAAAAACAATTCTTTCAGAATACATAGAAAACATACATACAATTGGATTAGGAATGGATAATAAAAAGTATGAAAAATATGATTTATTGTTTAAGGAATCAGGAGTAAGGGTAAGTCCCTTAAGTGATATGCTTAAGCTATCAATTAGGGATTATAAGTTTGTTTAAAGTATATATATTAAAATGTAAAAATATATAAAGGAGGATTTTGATTTACATAAGTATAAAAAGTTCCTAAAAATGAAAACAAAACATATTTTTGTGCCAGTATTGGATGTTGGAGAACTCTTGCCATTTGTTATTAAGAAAAAAGGAAAATTGCAGGAGAACATAAAAGAGCAGGAAAGGGCTAAGGCTGAGCTTGTTAAATTCATTGACGAGCTTGAGAAAAATTATAAGGAATCAATATATTATATGGGTATGGATATTATTGAGTCAAAAACATATGAACGGTTTATATTTGAAAATGGCGGGTTTTTTGAAGTAATGACAGAATCACCCTTGGCTATGAATGCACACTTCATCAACGAGAAAACAGCAAAGAGGTTTTGTTCAGCATTAAAGAAAACCATTAAATTAATTCTAAAAGGAAATCCGATGTCAAAAATGTTCTTGGATTCCATAGAAGTACAAACTGAGGCAGACCAAAGCTTAACCTATGAGAAATGGGACAGAATGAAGAGCATTAAGGGCCCTTAAATAGAAGACTTTAAATATTCTTGAGATTGTAATAATAACTATGGCCAAGCTAAGAGGCAAAAGATTAAACAGTGAAGTATACAAAATAATCAGAAAAAGCTGGCCAATACACCCTTCTGGGGTATGCAGAAAGCTTAACATAAAGCTAAATGTATCTAACATTTCTAAAATAAAGTATCATTTTGACATCCTAAGAAAAAACAAAAAGATAAGGACAACAAAAATAGATAGGGCATTGGTTGGGTGGCCTGTTGAAATAGAAAGATTAAGAATATTGCATGAATTCATAAAAGATATGGATTAATTCTAATTTGTCAAAAACTAGAGTCACAGGCTGGGGTAGGTTATAATACACAAATTAATATCAAATAGTTCCCTTTTTTGGGCTTTTTTCCACGTGAAAAGAAGTTTGAAAAGGGAAAATAATTTTATAAGTAATCCTCTAGTTTAGTTGGCTGTTTGCGATTGGGATATTTTTCTGCTATTACTTCTATTGCTAAATTTCTCACCCTTTGAGCCTTATATTCTTCAGCAGCTTCTTCTCCACTAGATGATGGAGAAAGAATTGAATTTATAACATTTAAGGGATGAAAAGGATTTCTATTATAATTATTCTTTTTAGGAATGTATGTAGAAATATTACACAATTGCTCATAATTACATTTTCTTAATTTAGTTTTAATTTGTTTTTCTCTTGATATCTCTTCTAAAGTTGGTCTTGAAAGGAATATCATTTTAACCTCACTAAATAAACTAGGTATACATAAAATAAATGAAGTTTATAAATCTTTTGATTTGTTGCCACTCATAAATAGATTAATAATTTTAAATTGTGTTCCAAATTATTCAATTTTATAACAAAAATTTTTGTT
>JAFCDD010000058.1 GCA_017609845.1 Candidatus Woesearchaeota archaeon
GAAGGTTAGATTAAGAAAGGGACTATATCAAAGACAACTAGCTAAGAAAATAAGAGTAACACAAACAGCAATATCAACATTAGAGTTAGGAAAGAGAAATGTTAATAGAAAATTCCTAAAAGAACTATGCAAGGAACTAAATGTAAATCTTAAGGAATTTTTAAAAAAATATACGACGCCTTACAAATATGGCAATATAAAACTCCCTGAAAAAATAGATGAAACTTTTGCACAATTTCTGGGTTACCTTTTAGGCGACGGATGTATAGAAAGAGACAGAATAACCTTTTTTGAGCAAAGAAAAGACCTTGCTTTAAGTTACAAGAAAAAATTTGATAGATATTTCAATATTAAAAGTAGTTATAAGTTTAGAAAAATTAAAAATTATTATCAGATAAGATTTACTAGCAGACCTTTAGTTAGATTGATTAAAAAAGAGTTTCCAGAAATTAAAAAGAGCAAAGATTCGCTAATCCCAGAAAAAATATTAAAATCCCCTAACAAAGTTGTCGCCTCCTTTCTAAAAGGATTCTTTGACGCAGAAGGATATACAACAGAAAGATAGAAGAAACCCTTATAGCAACAATCCAAGATTTACCTTAGATTTAACAGAAAAAAAATCACTACAATTATTTGAAAAAAATATTGGATTTAGCGCAAAAGATAAATCAAAAATACTCAATTTTGCAATTAAGAATAAAACAGATAAAAGATTAGTAAGGCAAATAATAGTTCCAGGAAAAGAAATAAGAAAGATAATAGAGAATGCCGGTTATAACTTACAACTATTCTCCAAAGTAACTAACTTCTTTAGAAGTGAAAGAAAAATGAGCAAACAAACATTCAAAAATTCCATTTTAAAACACGTTAAGGATAAAAAACTAATAATATACTTCCAATAGAAATTTCAAAAATTAAAATAACTAAAAAACCAACAGAAATGATTGACATATCAGTAAAGAATCAAAATTTTATAGCTAATTGTTTAATAGTTCACAACTCTGCTCAAAGATTCGCAAGAATAAGAGAAGGTGCAGCAAAAGAATTCTATAAAAGAGTGGGTTTGAAGGGAATTACCTTAATAACGAAATAAAGAAAAAAGTTATTGGAATAAGAGACTTAGGTTATACCGGGGAATTTGGATTAAAAGAACTAGTTAATAGATCTCAAGATTTAATAGCAGAAAAGGAATTAATAGAAGAAAAAGAAATAATGAATAAATTCTTGTCAATGTTGTCAAAGGAATGAATAAATTCTTGTCAATGTTGTCAAAGGAACCAAAAAAAGTAACTTACGGTAAACAAGAAGTCCTTAAGGCATTGGAAATGGGAGCCATAGAAGTTTTATTGTTGTCAGAAGAAATTCCAGACGAAGAGATTGAAGAACTAGAAGAAAAATCTCATGGAGTTGGTACAGAAATCAAAGTAATATCTTCTGATACCAATGAAGGAAAACAATTAACAGGGATAGGAAATATGGCTGCTATTCTTAGGTATTCTATTTAAGAACAAGAAAATTCTATAGAATCAAAAATTGTTTGACAGAGATTCTTACTGTTTTCTTCAACAGTGCATGATAACATAATACTTTTTCCACAATAATTAGGAATAGAAATCATTTCTAAATAACTAACACCCAACAATTCCATCTTGGTTCTTATCGCTTCTTGACCTTTAAATGTTATTAAATCAAATCCCTCTCCAATAAAGTCTCCTGCATCTTTCATTTCTTCTTCAATCGTTGAAGGTTCATCAAACATAAAAGAGAAACTGGATGTATAGGAATCATCAAATCTATAACCTATTTCATACAACCCCCTACCATAATCATACTCGTCCTTTTCTGAAGGAGGCAAATTAATAATATAACTAATACTTCCATAAGACCCATCATAAGATTGGGAATTTGTTACATCTAGTTGAGTTTCTTCAAGAATATCTTCTTCCAATCCAATATTGTCTATATCGCCAGCAGCCAAAGGCATAAAAATGCTATAAGTAATAAAAATTGATGCAACAAGGAAAAATATAAACAATAACAAAATAGGCAATAATATAACAAGAACAGATTTTCCTATAGATAACCCCTTGATTCTATGAATTCCCATAACAGTTAACACCACCCCCCAAATAGACAAAACAGAAGAAAGCAATGGAGCAAAAGGACCCAAAATAAAAGATAACCACATCAATAACAAAACAGGAGTTCCAGAATACACAATTATATTAAAAGTTTCTCCGTATCCTTTCTTTCCTTTAAACAGAATAACAAACAAATGATATATTGCAGCACTTATAAAAGATGAAATGACAACACCAATAAAGGAAAGGATAACAGAAACAACATATAAAACAGGTAAAGCCATTAAACTAATTGCAAAACCAAGGGCGGGAAATTGGCCGATAAAAAAACTAAGAGCGATAACAAGAAGAGCATCGCTAATTAATAACAACTTAAGTAAATAAAGAAGGCTATCTCTCTTTCTTTCATCTCTTACATTATCAAAAAAATAACTAGGTTTAGTTAAGATAAGTTTTAATTTTTGAAAGAAACCAAGCTTATTCTTCTTGGGTTTTGGAGGTTTAACAATAGAAATAGCATCATTTATCTCTTCTTCCGCCCAACCAGCTTCAAGCAATTTTTGCTTTAAATTTTTATTCTTAATATTTTTCTTAACATACTTTAGTAATCTTTCGTCCATCTAAAAATGTAAAATAGATCTTTATTTTTAAAGTTTTAGCTTCATTTTTATATAGTAAACATCCTTTTAATTTAAGAAATCTTTAAATAACACCTTAATCTTATAATTATAACAAAAAGAGGAAAAATGAAAAAACTAACTTTAATAGCAGTATTCTTGATTTCTATTTCATTAGTAACAGCA
>JAFCDD010000023.1 GCA_017609845.1 Candidatus Woesearchaeota archaeon
AAAAGTTGTTTAAGGCTATTTACGGCACTTCTGAAAGAATGGCATGAGGACTGGGTCTATGGGAGAAAATATTTATCTATGGAACTGCTGGAAGTCTTTGAGGAGGAAAAGCAGATTCACCAGCAGGAGCGCGCTCCTGCTGGTGAATTACAAATAAAGAAAGAAAAAGAAATAACCGTGGCTTTATGATTTTACAGAAAAAAAGTTGCACAACTTTTATTTGATCAACCTTATAATAAAAAAAACAATAATAAACTACCTGATAATATAATCAGAGTTAAGACTTGGGCAGAAATTAAGTATAAAATAAAAGAACTTGGTTAATATATTATGGATAAAGTTTTAGATTACATAGCAAAAGAAACAAATGGGAAGAATTATAAATCCTACAAGTTTTGTATTGAAAATATAGAAGTTCCAAGATTGGAATATGAGGATAAACAGGATATTATTGTTAAAAGAATAGGAGAAACTGATAGAAGTTTAAAAAAATCAAAATCTTTAAAAAGCTTAGCTTCTAAAATTGCAGGAAAAGATCCTTTATTCAAATATTTTCTTGATGGTTCAAGAAGAACCTATAAAGTTGACGATATTGCTTATCAAAAGAAAATATATCCTGTAATCGCCGGACAAATTGGTGTTGGCGTATGTTATAGAGAAAACAAAGATTCTTTTAAAGCTGTTGAATTACATAATCCACTAGTAATAAGTTTACCAGCAGTTGCAAATTCAGACAGTAATGATGAATTGTTTTTTAATGACTTACTTTCAGGATTAAACAAGCAGGAAATACTGAAAAAACAAAATCTAAAATTTGAAAAAATACTTCCTTACAAATTTTCATCAATCAAAGATAATGACAAATATGAAGATAGAGGTGTTGCGAAGATTCAAGATGAAATGATTAAACATGAGAAACTGACAGTAAAAGAGTTAGTTCGACAAAAAAAGTTAAATACAGGTTCTTACTTAATAAAAGATGGTTCATTAGAATACGAGTGGGACAAAACTGATTTAAAAAATATTTCATCAATCAAAAGTAATTATGCAAGTGTAGTAGGGGTTTCAAAAATGTTTAATCCTGAATCTTTATCATCATATAACAAAAATATATCACGAATAATTGCTGATTTACCTGAATTTCACAGGACACCTGCTTTTATGTATGAAACAGAGAGAATTCAAGATGTTAAATTTGCCGTTTGGTATCTTAGAATAAGAAAAACGGTAAGTCCTTTTGATGGCGTACTAAAAATTGAAAAAATATTGGTATGGGAAAAAGAAGAGGAAGATGGATTAGATTCTGATGAAATAGACTTGATAAGTGCTAATATAATAAATGAAAGAAATCCTGTTTGTTATGGGCAGGATAATAGATGGGCAAAGCACTTATACCCTATTTTCTTAACAGAACAATATATAAAGAGTAAATATTTAAGTGATTATCACTTTATAAACTTATTTTAAAACGAAGCTTTTATGAGTAAAATAATTGGAAAAGTTGCAGCAACAGAAAAAGCACCGACAACCATTGATGTTTTTTTCTTTTGGACAGATAAAAATAGGATTCTTAATCCTTTTGATGTTGTTAAGGTTGAACACATTGACAAGTCTATAACTTATGGAGTTGTAGAAGCAATATCTCACATTACAGATTCATCCAGTTATTTAAGCAACTACATTTCAAGTGATTTTGGAGATGTTGAGTTACAATCAAATATGAACAGAATTGGAATGAATTATGTGAAAGCCAAAGTTGTTGGAAACAATTCCAATATTTACACTCCTGTTTTAGACGGAAGTAAAGTTAGTTTGGCTGATGGCGACGAGATATTACAAGCTCTTGGCTTGGATGAAATAAAAAATCCGATGCCATGTGGTTATATAGAAATGTATAGAGACGAAGACAAAAAAATCTTACCTGTCAATTTTAATGCTCAATTTTTAATTGGACCAGAAGGTGCTCACCTTAACATTTCCGGTATATCCGGACTTGCGGCTAAAACTTCTTATTCGATGTTTTTATTAAAAGCTATTCAGGAAAAGTATGGAAATCAGCAAGGAATTAATGATGATAATTCGGTTGCATTTGTTGTCTTTAATGTAAAAGGAAGAGACCTTTTATCAATAGATGAACCCAATATAGATTTAAGTGATGATGATAAAAAAGTGTACAAAGAGATGCTTGGCTTGGAAACAAAGCCTTTTGAAAATGTTAACTATTTTTATCCTTACTCAGACCTTTCTTCGTCTAAAACCAAAACTTTTAGTTATGCTGACGAAAATGATATTGAAGCCCAAATAGACAATAATAAAGCATTTAAATACAAATATGTTTTTGATGAAGACAAAAACAGTCTTGATTTGCTATTTGCAAATGTTGAAGATTCGTCAGGAACAATGGAATCAATTGTAAACTTTATTATAAACGGAAATGGAAAGTTTAATGATATTGATAGTTGGGCTACATTAAAAAATACTGTTAGTGAGTACACTCAATCAGGCAGAAAAGATTCTGATAAAGATATTTCTGTAATGAGTTGGCGTAAATTCAAAAGAATTATTAACAAATCTTTATCTCATCCAATATTCCAAAAAGCTATTGTTTCTGCTAAAAATGAAACCAGATTACAAGAAGCTGTATCTAACATCAAAAAAAATGAAGTTCAAGTTATTGATATTGCAAAACTAGACCAAGATACCCAAGCATTTGTATTTGGAGATGTGGTAAGAGCTATTTATGATTTAAAATTGGGGCAAAATGAAAACAGAGATGAAAAAGATATCCCTTCCAGAATTATTATTTTTATTGATGAGTTGAATAAATACGCATCTAAGGATGTTCCTAAAAACTCGCCTATTTTAAGACAAATTTTAGACATTTCTGAAAGAGGTCGTTCACTCGGCATAGTTCTGTTTTCAGTAGAACAGTTTAAAAGTGCTATTCACGACAGAGTTAAAGGTAACTGTGCAACTCATGCTTATGGTAGAGCCAATGCTATTGAAATTTCTAAAAGTGATTATAGATTTGTTCCTGAAGTTTATAAAAATATGATGACAAGGTTATCGCCCGGAGAATATATTTTAGAGCATCCTGTTTTCCGCTCTTTATTAAATATTAAATTCCCAAAACCATTGTATAAACAATTCCCAAATGGATAGAAGTATGATTGAAGAAAAGACTAAAATAGGAAAAGATGTTATTGAATCGTTAACATTGGCAATGTATGACGATCCTAAATTCATTTATAGGGAATATATTCAAAATTCAGCAGACCAAATTGATATTGCCATAGAAAAAGGGCTAATTGATTCAAAAAATGACTGCAAAATTGAAATTAGAATTGACAAAATTGAAAGAAATATATCAATTACAGATAACGGTACAGGAGTTCAATCTGAAAAGATTCTTCCTGTTTTAAGAAGTATTGCACAAGGGGTAAAGGATAGGACTAAACATAAAGGATTTAGAGGCATTGGGCGACTTGGTGGATTAGCGTACTGTGACAGATTAATATTTGAAACTAGTTTCCCCGGTGAAGAAGTAAAATCAAAACTTATTTGGAACGCAAAAGAATTGAAACAAATAATAAATGACCGAAATAAAAAGGAAAATGCATCTGATGTAATAGATACAATAACTTCCCTTAAAACAGAATATACAAAGAAAGAAGAAAGGTATTTTAAAGTAATATTAGAAAATGTTTCAAATGATACTCTTTTAGATACAGAAGAAATTTATGATTATCTTTCAATGGTTGCACCGGTTCCATATAAAAAAGGGTTTATATTTCAAGATAAAATCTATGAAAAAGCAAAAGAATACAACTTTTCAATAGATGAATACAATATTTACATAAACAATAATCAAATATTCAAAGAATATACTACTTCTATTTATGAAGGAGATAAACACAATAAAAAGAAAATAGATGAAATTTTTGATTTAGAATTTTTTAATATAAAAGATAAAAACGAACAACTTATATGTTGGGGTTGGCATAGTGTTTCAAAACTCATAAAACAAATACCTCCAGTAAATATAGCAAGGGGAATTCGCTTAAGAAAGGGTAATATCCAAATCGGTGATGAAAGACAATTAGTTAAACTTTTTAAAGAGCCAAGAGGATCTTTTTACTTTTTGGGTGAAGTTCACGCAGTTAGTCCAGATTTAATACCTAATGCAAGAAGGGATTATTTTACTGAGAACAAAACATTCAAGTTTTTTGAAAAACAATTAAAGGAGAAGTTTAAAGAACTTCACGACTTATATCACTTATCTTCTCAAACCAGAGGTGAAAAGAAAAAGATAGAACGATTAGAATCATTAACAAAAGAATTTAATCAAAAATCAGAAAAGGGATTCACAAAACCAGAAGAACAAAGGGAGTATGAAGAAAAACTTCAAAAAGCAAAAGATGAAGCAGAAAGAGCAACGCAAAAAATAGAGAAACTAAAGGAGAAAACTGAAAAGGATATTACAAAAAGAAAGATTGTTGAGAAGATAACAAAGGACATTGAAGATAAAATTACTGATAATATTCCGATACCCAAAAATAACAATGGAAAGCCTAAATTATTAATTGACAATTTATCAAAACATAATCGTTCTGAAAGAAAACTGATTAGTAAAATTTTATCTATAATTGATAATATTTTACCGAAAGATTTATCAGAATCTGTTAAACAAAAGATAATAGAAGAGTTAAATAAATAGTGATTATGAGTAGAGCGAAAAAACGCAAAATTCTTTTATTAGAGCCAAACTATAAAAATAAATATCCGCCAATAGGTTTGATGAAAATAGCAACCTATCATCGGGAATTAAGAGACAATGTTGTTTTTTATAAAGGGGAAATAAAAGACTTAATTGTAAATCATATTTTTGAAAGTTGTCTTGAAAAACTAAAAGAAATAAGTTCTAATATTAGGTGGTACAAAATAAAAGATTTAATAAAGAGATATATTATTACCCATAACTCAAAAGTATTAGAAGAAATCATAGAATTTGCAGAAGAGGAAATACAACACCTTAATGGTCATATGGCTTTAATTGAATTATGGTTAAAACACTTTTCAGATTATTATAGAAAGAAAAAATATGTAGAAGAATTTTATTTCGATAGAATATATGTAACAACATTATTCACATTTTATTGGAAAATAACAATTAAGACAATTAATGATGCAAAAAAATTAGTAAAAAACATTGAAGACATTAAAGTCGGCGGTGTTATGGCAACCGTGCTTGCTGACGATATTGAAAAAGAAACCGGTATTAAGCCACATAAAGGCTTATTAGATAAGCCCGGAATCTTTGACAATAACGATATGATTATAGACGAATTACCTCTTGATTATTCTATTTTAGATGAAATTGATTACAAATATCCTGAAAATAATGCTTACTATGGTTATATGACAAGAGGTTGTATTAGAAAATGTTCATTTTGTGCCGTTTGGAAAATTGAACCGAAATTTAATCCGTATATTTCTCTTAAAGATAAAATCAACATTACCAAAAACAAATATGGCGACCAAAGAAATCTATTATTGCTTGATAACAATGTTTTAGCTTCAAAACAATTTCCTGAGATAATCAAAGAAATAAAAGAAAGCGGTTTTATTAAAGAAGCAAAATTTATTGAGCCTAATTATTTTGAAATAGCAATAAAAAACCTAAAGGATTCTTTAAATGATAGAGCTTATACCAAAAAAAGTTTTGAATTATTACAATATTTATTGAATAAGTTAAAAGGGCAAAATCAACAAGATTTTTATTCTTTATTAAAAAAGAATAATTTGCTGAATATAGAAAATACGACAAAAGAAAAGATTTTGGAAATATATCCGCAAATAAAAGAATTCTATGAAAAGCATCGCAATAAAGCACCTAAATCAAGGTATGTTGATTTTAATCAAGGTGTTGACGCAAGGTTATTGACAGAAGAAAAAATGAAATTGTTAAGTGAAATTTCTATTAAACCCTTAAGGATTGCATTTGACAGCATTTCATATAAAGATATATATGTTAAGTCAATTAGATTAGCAGCTAAATATAAAATTAGAAATCTTTCAAATTATTTATTATACAATGAGAAAGATAGACCGGAAGAACTTTACGAAAGACTTGAAATAAATGTTCTTTTATCTGAAGAATTGAAAATAAATATTTATTCTTTTCCTATGAAATATCATCCTATTAATGGAGAAAAATATCTTAATCGCGACTATCTTGGTGAACATTGGAATAGAAAATATATCAGAGCAATTCAAACAATATTAAATGCTACCAAAGGAAAAATAGGAACAGGAGTTAGTTTTTTCTATAAAGCATTTGGTGGTAATATAGAAGAATATAAAAAAATTCTATTAATGCCTGAAACTTATATTCTTCATCGTTTCTTTTTTGAAGAAATTGGTTTTACTGATAAATGGTGGAATGACTTTAAAAATTTAACTGACAAGCAGAAAGAAAAAGCATTGGAAATAATAAAAGCAAATGATTTTTCAAATACAACAGATTATACAAAAAGCAAAACAATAAAGAGGTTTATAGATGAACACTATACTATAAGTAGAGAAGAAATAAATAATCCTAAATCAAAGATATTTAAATTAAAGGAAGAATATGATAGCCAGTGCAAAAGCCATACACATTTGCAATTCGCACGAGCCAACGCTTGACCAATAATTGCAAAAGAGTATAGCTTGTCAACGCTAAAAGAGAGAACTAACAAAATTAAAAAATGAAATAATAAAGCACGAAAGCACAATAACTAAGCATTCTGGCCGCATGCAATGCAGAGCCTGAAAGAACTACTCCCCACCTTTAGACAACTGTATCCGTCCTACGAACCCATCTTTCCTGGTGGCAGCTTAGTTTGTAGATTTGACGCATGAGAAAAATACGAAGACACACCAAGGCCGAGATGTATGCTCATGTTGAAGCTT
>JAFCDD010000059.1 GCA_017609845.1 Candidatus Woesearchaeota archaeon
ATGTGTTCTGTTATTATTAAAAATGCAATAACTATTGCTATTGGTAGTATGTTTCCTACTCTTGTTAGAAATCCCAATCCAAGGAATAATGCTGTTAACAAGATATATTTAAGTTTTTTATTTTTTGTATATTTATAAAAGAAGAAAAATCCAAACAGTCCCAAAGTTAAACCCAATAAATCTGTGGAGAACCTTGTTGTCCAGAAAATAGGAATCCAACAAACAGCCATTATAAATGATGCTATTAAAGCTATTTTTTTATTGTACATTTCTTTTCCTAGAAGGTATACTGCCAGAACTGCTAAAATAGATGGTATTACTATGGTAAGGAATTTTAATATTGCCAGGTTGCTTATACCTATGAAATAAAAAATTGATAATAAGATAGGGATTAAAGGCTGTCTTTGTTGACTCACTTCATAGGGTGTTCCTAGGGCCCAATGTTTTGCTGTTGAAAGGTATTCTGCTTCATCCCACCATACTGCCTGTGGTGTATTAAAGAAGATAACTCTTAATATAATTGCTAATAAAAGAATTACTAGTAAAATTATTTTGGGGTTTTTTATAATATTAATTAAGCTTTTACTTTCTTTCATGATATTAAAAATCTTATTTAATTTAAATAGATTTTTATTTTGTCATCCACCTAAAAAAGGTTGGTATATATGAAAACGGCATTTTTAAAATTGCTTTAGGTGACATTGCTGTTAAACCTTTTATTATTGCTGATGGCCTTAAATAAAAATTAAGATATGCTTTTCTTCTCATATGGTGTATTCTTGATGCTGGAAAATGTGGGTATGAGATTGAAACAGAACCCTGCTCTATCTTTTTCCAATTTTTATCCTTGAACCAGTTATTTTCTATTACTGTTTTGTACAGTCTGCTTCCTGGGAATGGGGTTGCTATGTAAAATTGTGCAAAATCCAGTTTTAATTTTTTAGCAAGATTTATTGTTTGATGTTCGGTTTCTTCTGTTGAACCTGGAAGGCCTAAAATGAAATGTCCGATGGTTCTCATTTTGTATTTCTTTGCTAATCTAACAGCAGTTTCTGCTTGCTGTATTGTTATTTGCTTTTCATTTTGGTCCAATACTTTTTGATTTCCTGATTCTAATCCAAAAGCAACCATTTTACAATTAGCTTTGGACATATTCTTTGCTAGTTCTTCATCAAATACATCCACTCTTGTTGTACAAAACCATTTATTTTTCTTATTTAGTCCAAGCCTTATTATTCCATTACAAAGATCCAGCATTCTTTTTTTATTTAGCGTTGCCAATTCATCCCAGAACATCCAAACGTGTATCCCTATGGAATCGATCCATTGAAGTTGCTTAAGCATATATTCTGCTGAATGATATCTTGTTTTTCTTCCTGACATTAATGGAACAACACAATAATGACAGTTAAACGGGCAGCCTCTTCCGGATCTTACAAAAGTCCACTTTTCTAAAGTTAAAGGATATTTGTAATCTGGCAATAGGTCGTATGCCGGAAAAGGAAGTTTATCTAAATCCGGTTCCTGCCAGATTCCTCCATCAAAATTATCAAATGCTACTCCCTTGGATTTTGGTTTTGCAGTTATGTGTTCTCCGTACATTATTGTTTTTGATCCTAGTTTTTTTACTTCTTCTGCTACTTTTAAGTCTGAATTTATTGTTGGTGTGGAGGTATCTATTATTGTAAAATCCGGTTTAAAACTTTTAATTTCATTAATCATTTGTTTGAATGAAATATTAGAACCTATGCAGTCTAGTAATTTTGTTTTGTATTTTTCTCTTGTTGATCCTGCTATGCTTGCCAAAGTAGAAGGAGGAAAATTTTCCAACCAAGTATCTGCTTCAGA
This sequence comes from Candidatus Woesearchaeota archaeon, assembly GCA_017609845.1. GTDB lineage: Archaea > Nanobdellota > Nanobdellia > SCGC-AAA011-G17 > JACPNG01 > JAFCDD01. The sequence continues at coordinate 1,849 of JAFCDD010000059.1, forward strand.
CTGGCATCTACCCTCACGAGTAAACTTAGTTCCAAATGCCGGAGGATTTAATATTAAAACTTTCATTTTAAAAAAAATCTTTTAATAATCTTAATGGAAATTTGTATGCTGCTTTTAGTGTTCCAAGTTTTGATTTTCCTGCCGCCCTTGCATATTCATGACTTGGAACTTCTTTTATTATAAAACCTTTTTTTAAACATTTTTGCACCATTTCTTGTTCTATATCAAAATCTTTAGCATTTAGATTTAATTTTAATGCTATATCTTTTCTTATTGCCCTAAATCCATTTTCTATGTCTGTTAGGTTAGCATTCCAGCGTTTATTAATTATTAGAGTTAAAAGGTCATTTCCAAGTTGTCTTAAAAAACCGTCTCTAAATTTATTCATGTCAAGATCATCACTGCCACCCCTTCTTCTTGATGCTATTACCATATGGGCTTTTCCATCTATTATTGGTTTAACTAATTTAGGAATGTCTGTTGGCTCATGAGATAAATCTGCATCAATAAAGACTATTATATTGTGTTTGGCGTGTTTTATTCCTGTTCTTATACCAGAACCTTTTCCTTTTCCAGGGTCTAAGATGACCTTAACTTTATTTTTAATCGCTATTTCCCTTGTTTTATCTTTTGAGTGTCCATCTATCATAAGAAGTTCATCTGCATATTTCTTTACTTCTTTTATTACTTTTTCTATGTTTCCTTCTTCGTTTTTTGTTGGTATAACGATAGTTATTTTATCCATTATAAGATTTTTAGGTAAAAGATTTATAAAGATTTCTTATCTAGGAATCATATTAAAGACATCATATATCCATCTAACGTCTACTCCGTTGATTTGGATGACTTTATTTGGCTTAAATGTTTCCATTATTTTAGATACTTCTTCTGGGAAATCGTTGTTATCTGGGGTTATTTTATCCACTACTAGGTATCTTATTGTTCTATTGCTTGGTCTGAAAAATTGAATTTTTTCCTGAAATGTTATTCTCCTTCCATATTGTTGCTTAAATGCCTGTTCAAAATTCCAATCTATTATTCCTTGCTCTCTTCTTAAATAATAAAAAAGTATTCCTTCCTTTAACATGAAGGTTTCATCTTCTTTTAGGACTGATTTTAGATAATCTGCTGTTAGTTTTGTGGCGTATCC
>JAFCDD010000024.1 GCA_017609845.1 Candidatus Woesearchaeota archaeon
CTTCCTTTAATATCTTCTAAATATTTCTGTGCTTTCTTAGTCAACACACCTGAACTCAAAAACAAAACTGGTTTTCCTTTAGCCTTATTAATGGCCAAACTCAAATCTCCTTCATTTATCTTCTTTTTATCTAAAAATTTAACAAAAAATCTTAATTTTCCTAAACTAGATCCTACTTCAATAATATAATTCATTTCCTTATTTTTCCTAACAATTTCAGAACCCAAAACAGAAACACCTTTCTCATTAAAATACTTATTTACAATAAAACCCACATCTTCAACTTTTTTAACAACTTTCGGTTTTTCCTTAATAACTTCCTTCTTTTCTTCAACAGGTTTTCTTACAACGCCTTTTTTCAAAAGTTCCTTAATATGATCTTTCGCTCTTTCATCATTCAATAAATACCACTTCCAAAACACTTCTGCATTGCCATCAATTCTAACATCTAACCTCTTAGCAAAATCTGGTATTTCTCTAACAGCAACTCTTTGCCACGGATCCAAATTAATGTCTCTCAAAACTTTTTCTTCTTTTAACAAATCAAAAATTTTACCTAACTTCTCAGATAAATGTTCTCTTAAATATTGTAATTTCTCTTCTTGCCCTTTTACATAATACACCGGACTTCCGCCAATCTTAGCCCTGGTCAAATACATAACTTTATTAGAAACAAATTCAGCCAGTAAAGCAGAAGCAAACATAACATCTCTCTCTATAAGCTTAGAAATCTTAACTGGCAAAACAGGACCATTAACTCTTACATAATTCAAAATTTTATCCTTTAATTCATTCATATTCTAAATTGACTAAAAGGGATATAAAAATATTTATGTGGTAAAATCAAGGTTTTACCCAAGAACATTCCCAATAACTAACATCATTCTCTTCGTCAACTACGCCCAACAACAGTTTCTTTCTAGTAGAATGAGCAACTCTGTTCTTAGCAGCAAACTCATACCAAGTTAATACTTCACTCTCATGAACAGGATAAACTATCCATTTGGCATGATCATCTCCGGGCTTAACACCCCTGTCATAAACTCTAAAATCAGCCCCAAACTTCAATGCAGTCTTAACTATATAGCCTCTGTCCCTTAAATCTCTAAAAACACAATACCGGACCCAAAAGTTTGGTTGAATTCTTCTTGCCCTTCTAATGAAATTTTCTTTGCTCATATTCTTTCCCTTTCCATCCATTATTCTAGCCTTTTTCTTCTCAGCTAAATACAACCCTTCAACCAAAGAATATTGAATTCTTCCTTCTTTCTTTTCTCCAAATTTACTTCTACCCTGTAAATCTTTAGCATCTTTCTCCTCACTATATAAGAACTCCCTTGAAAATATAATTTTAAACATAACTATTCAAAATCATAAACTATTTAAAAAACTTTTCTTTCTTAAGATCATGAAAATTACTTTTTTAGGTACAGGTTCTATGATACCAACAAAGGAAAGGAATCATTTTGCTATTTTACTCAGTTATAAAAACGAAAACATTTTGGTAGACTGTGGAGAAGGAACTCAAAGACAGTTTAAACTAGCAAATATATCTCCAACAAAAATAACTAAAATTCTCATAACACATTGGCACGGAGACCACACTTTCGGTTTACATGGATTGATTCTAACTCTGGGAGCATCAAATTACTCAAAAACCCTTGAAATCTATGGGCCAAAGGGCATCAAGAAATCAATAAAGGATTTAATTAAAGTTTTTAATTTTCAAACAGGAATAAAAATGAACGTAACAGAGATTGACAAAAAAAAATTCTTTGAAAATGAAGATTTTTACTTGGAAGCATTACCATTAGATCATGGAATAAGCTGCCTTGGTTACTCTTTCACAGAAAAAGACAAACTAAAAATTAATTTAAAATATTTAAAAAAATATAACCTAAAACAACATCCAATAATAAAAAATCTGCAGAAAGGAAAGGACATAATTTGGAAAGGAAAGAAAATTTCAGCAAAAAAAGCGACAATACCAGTAAAAGGAAAAAAATTAACAATCATAACAGATACCTCCATTACACCAAACGCAACCAAACTAGCAAAAAACTCCGATTTATTAATTTGCGAATCAACACATTTGCACGAACTAAAAGAAAAAACAGAAAAATTCAAGCACTTAACATCACTACAAGCAGCACAAATAGCAAAAAAATCAAAATCCCAAAAACTAGTGCTAACTCACTTCAGCCAAAGATACAAATACGTAAAACCCTTAATAAAAGAAGCCAAAACTATTTTTAAAAACACAACAGAAGCAAAAGATCTTATGACCCTAAATCTTTAAATACATTAAACAAGAAAAAATCACTCCATACAACATTAACTAAATTAATAAAGAAATTAATAAAATAACTTACAATAATAAATCCAAGGGGATTAAAAGTAATAAAATTAAACAAGCTAACAAACATAATCGATAAAATTGCTAAAAAAAGTCCATTCAAAACAAGAACTAAAAAACTTCCAAAAGTTATCCAGGATTTCCTTTTAAAAAATAAAAAACTATTTCTTATGGCAAAAAAAGCGCTTCTGTCTTTTAGAAACATGGCAGGATACCTGTATAACAAGATTAACTTAAGAATAAATAAAATAATAAAAAACAAAACTAATAAAATAGTTATTCCAATTCCTTTGGAAAATAAAGAAAAAATCAAAAAGGAAACACCAGTAATAATTAACAATAACACAGATATCAAAAGAAAAATTAAAAATCTTAAAATAATAATTGGTTTAGTATACTCCCTGCTATACTCAACAAACTTTAACTTCTTCTTATTCACTATATCTCCCATCAAACCATACTTAATGGATAAAATTCCCGAACCAATAACAAAGTTAAAAACCAAAAATAACAAACCAAAGAAAACCAAAGAAAAAATATTCTCTGAAATAAACTTGCCCAAAAAAGGCAGGGCATTATACAACTTATCATAACCAGAAATGAACTTTCCCAGACCACTAAAATTAACAAACAAGTAAGCAAGGATTATGTTCACTATTGCAATAATGAAATCGGGAACAAATAAAATTAACTTTAAATTTTTCCATGTCTTTAAGTAAAGTCTAAACATTAATAAAAATGAAAAAGAAGTTATTTAAAAAGTTTATGCTGCTATCTCTTTCTTTTTGATCTGATCCTTTAGATTCAGCTTCTTAAGTAATTCCTTATACCTGTTCCTAATTGTAACTTCAGTAACACCTGCAATATCAGCAACTTCTCTCTGTGTTTTCTTCTCATTATTGATCAAAGCAGCAACATACAAACTTGCTGCAGCAATTCCAGTAGGGCCTCTTCCTGATGTCAGTTCAGATTTTTGTGCCATCTCCAAAATTTCAACTGCTTTGCTCTGAGTATCCGGACTTAACTTTAATGCTGAAGCAAATCTGGGTATATAGTCAACAGGATTGCTTGGTAATATCCTTATTCCCAATTCCCTTGTAACAAACCTGTAAGTTCTTCCGATTTCCTTCTTATCTATGCCAGAAGCTTCTGATAATTCATCTAATGTCCTAGGAACTTCATGTCTCCTGCAGGCCGCATACAATGCACCTGCAACAACTGACTCCATAGATCTTCCTCTAACCAATCCTCTCTGAACAGCTAGGGTATATATTCTTGCAGCCTCTTCCTCAACACTCTTAGGCAACTTCAAATAACTAGAAACTCTTCTTAATTCAGCCAAAGCTAATTTTAAATTTCTTTCAATAGCAGTACTTACTCTATATTGCCACTTTCTTAATCTAAAATACTTATTCCTTCCTTTACCTTCAAGCTTGTAAAGGTCGCCTTTCTGGCCAATATCGGTTCCCAGACCCCTATCAAATTTAGTATAAGTCATAGGAGCTCCAGTTCTCCTCATCTTATCAGCTTGATCATGATCAAATTCTCTCCATTCTTGGCCAAAATCAATCATTTTTTCCTCAATAACCAAACCACAATCCTTACAAATAATTTCTCCCTTCTCTTTATTTAGAATAAGATTTATACCGCCACATTCAGGGCATTTTTTAATATAATTGGCCATTTTGACCCCCCAAAAGCTACCACTCTAAAATAATATGGTAAGTTTTAAATATTCTATGTAGTCCATCGTATATAAAGGTTTCGTTCTTCCCAAATAAAAACTAAATACAAAATTCTCTAAATCTATTTAAACAATAATAAAACAACAAAAACATGACATATCTAAACAAAAAACACTTGTATTTCCCAATTTTAACACTAACCGTCATACTAATCTACCAATTAATAAAAACATCTCTAATAATAAAGAATTTTCCAATTCATTGGTTTATCGACGGAACAAGCTATATGGCAAAGCTTTTTTTTCTGGCAAAATACGGCTTTCATAGCATGGTCCCAAACTGGTATCATGGCTTTATTCTGCTAAAATACTACGCTCCAGGGTACTTTTTCACATTCTACCCCTTATATACATTAACAAAAAACATAGGACTAACAACATATTTGTCCTTTATAATCCTCCTAGCTTTCAGCTTGTTATTCTTCATTTTATTAGGAAAAATAGAAAACCTCAATTACATAAAATCAATATTCTTGTTTTTGGTTTTTTTCCTAAATCCAGCAAGTTTTGTCAGTTTCTTTGCCTTAGGAAGACTGCCAACACTAGAAAGCTTCGCATTACTCATACTTGGATTTGTCATACTAAGATATTATAAAAACAAAAAATTAGACCTGAAATTCCTTGTTTTATTCACAATATTCTTCTCAGTCCTAATACTAAATCATCCCTCAGTAACCATCCTCTACTCGTTCCTGCTATTGGGATTTATGTTAAACAAAAAAATCAAAGAAAATATAATCCTCATCTCAAGTTTCATAATATCCATCGCATTAACGTCTTTTTGGTGGGTTGGATTTATACAACAATCAGGCGTTCAACTTAAAGGTTTTACGGCCATCAACTTCACCAATCTCATCTCCTATGGGACATTCATTTCATTAGCATTCATAATAATCTTTTTTATCCAAAAAAAGTCAAAAAAAGAATTAATTTTCTATTTACCTTCTTTAATATTATCCTTGCTTTACCTTACAAGATTACTCACCTTTATTCCCTATCTAAACAAAATATGGCCAAACGCTTTCAACCTATATTTTACATTCTTGGCTACATTCTTGTTACTCAAAACCAACTTCAAAGATATAAACATAAAAAGAATAGCAATCACCAGCATCCAAATAATTCCTTTTGTTGTCATAGTCTTCCTATTTCTTTATCCAACAAATTTTACTTATTCAGAAATAGATAAAAAAGTGCTAAATGTAATGCCAAAAATCAATGAAGATGTTTTAATAGTAAATCCTCCAAACAAGGACATTCCAGTAGCAGCCATCCTTTATGCTTACGGAGCAATTCAACATAACATTTCCACACCATCAGGATTCTTTTATCATAGTGCCCCACTTTCTCTACTAGAATCACTAGATCAAGTAACAATATTAGTAAAGGAAAAAGAGTGCTCAAAACTAAAAAAAGAACTTAAAGAACTTAAAACACCATTAATCCTAACATATTACGATTATTGCACAACACTAAAGGATTGTAATTTCAAAGAAGAAATCAACGATCCTCCAGTATGTTTATTCAAGAATACAATAGACTAAAGAAAGATATATAAACACAGATTTTAAAAAAATCCTAATGAAAATCTCTCTAATAAACTTAGATTATTCAGAATCAAAAGATGATCCCGTAATAAAAAGAAAATTTACTCCAATAGACTTGGCTAATTTCGCTGCCATTCTGAAAAATAATGGCTTTACTCCTTCAATAATAGATGCGTGTGCCCTTGATCTAAAACTAACAAAAATTCTGGAATTAATAAAAGATTCCAAATATCTAATAATAAGCACCGGTCAAATGGATAGATGGCAATGCCCAAACCTAGAAATAGACAATTTCTATAGATTATGTAATCTAATCAAACAAAAATACCCAGAAAAACTAATAATAGCTACAGGGCCACATACAGTATTTAACTCAAAAAAACTAATAAAATTCTCAGATATAATAATCAAGGGAGAACCAGAACAAAAATTATTTCACTTATTCCCCGATAAAATAAAATCCTTTCTTAAAACTCCCGGAATCATCTACAAATCAAAAGATAAGGTAATAGAAAACAAGGACACATTAAAACTCTCCATGGAAAAACTACCATTGCCATTAATTGAAATTCTTCCATACAAGAAATATTCTTATTTTGTAATTGGCAAACCAACAATCCTCTTGGAAACATCTCGTGGTTGCTATGCAAACTGCATTTTCTGTTTTAAACAGATGTTTGGTCAGGGAATAAGGTTCAAATCCATACCGCAAGTAATGAATGAACTAAGATACATAAAATCTCTCGGAATTAATAAGATTAAATTCATAGATTTGGATTTTACTGCAAACAAAAAAAGAACAATAGATCTTTGTAAAGAAATCATAAAAGAAAAATTAAACCTGACTTGGTCTGCAGACTCAAGATTAACAGATATAGATGAAGAGCTTTTAAAATATTGTAAGGCTGCCGGTTGTTTCTTATTAACATTTGGAATAGAAAGTTTATCTCAAAC
>JAFCDD010000025.1 GCA_017609845.1 Candidatus Woesearchaeota archaeon
CCAGCATCTTTTGTAGCCTGTCTTTGAGCATCCTCAAAATAAGCTGGAACAGTAATAACTGCTTCTTTAACTTCATGGCCCAAATACGCCTCAGCATCTCTTTTTAGTTTTTGTATGATCATTGCACTAATTTGCTCTGGACTATATTCTTTATCATTGACATGAATCTTATCTTTAGTTCCCATTAACCTTTTTACACTTCTAACAGTATTTTTAGGATTAGCAATAGCCTGTCTTCTAGCTATCTCTCCAACTAAAACCTCGTTATTCTTAAAAGAAACAACACTCGGTGTTGTATTATTGCCTTCTTCATTGGGAATTATCTTAGCCTTACCTCCTTCCATAACAGCTACAGCTGAAAAAGTTGTTCCCAAATCAATTCCAATTATTTTTCCCATTTTTTTAACCTCCTAACCAAAATATGAAACCCCAGTAGATTCCTTTTTTGATCTTGTCTTCTTACTTTTCTTTTCTACTTTGTCAAGAATTTTTGGTTTAGTTATTTTTCCAAATTCTTTTTCATATTTTTTTATTGCACTACCTAAAACTTCATAAAATTTCCTCCCTTGATAAATATCCATCATAACAACATTATGAGCTATTGTTATTATATTATGATCTCTGCTCCTTACATCTATTCTCGGAGTTACACATTTAAAATCAAAAATAAACTGAAACGGATTAAAGTTTATTGTAGATTCATGTGAAAAAAATGCTTCCCCGTCTTTTATGCTAAAACTCAAATTTTTATCTTTCATTATTTCCTCCCAATTTTTACTTTTGCCGGCCTTATTACTTTATCATTTAACATATAACCTGCCTGTAATTCTTCCAAAATAAAATCTCCTTCCCCTTCTTTGATTAAAGCTTCATGTAATTGAGGATCGAATTTGCCTTCTGCTTTAATTTTTTTTAGACCTTCTTTTTCAAGTATAGAAAAAAACTGTGAATACACTAACTCAATGCCTTTAATAAAACTTTCTTTATTTCCTGTGTTCTTGAAAGCAAGATCAAAGTTATCTAAAACCCCCAATAGTTTCTCTATCAATTCCTCATTAGAGCATTTAATCCAGTTCTTTTTTTCTTCTTCTAATCTTTTCCTATAGTTATCAAATTCTGCTTGTAATCTTTGCAATAATCCTTTATACTCTTCTAATTGTTTTTCTTTACTTTCTTTTTTCTTAGTTTTTTTTGCCATTTTAAAATCATAATAAGCCCTGGAAAAGAGGTGAAAAAAACCAAGGCTTTTTAAAAACATTATTTAATCGCTATTCTTTTACCCTTCTCAATCAACTTTTCTTTCTTTGGTGCCTCAATTCTAAGGATGCCATTTTTATATTCTGCAGTAGTGTTGTCTAAATCAATTTTTGCCTGTAGAGGGATTGCTCTGTAAAAGCCAGAATAACTCCTTTCTTGTCTAAAAAAACCTTTTTTCTCAACTTTGATATCCTGTTTTCTTTCAGCTTTCACTTCAATAATATCATCTCTCACTCGAAGTTGTATGTCTTCTTTCTTGACTCCAGGAATCTCAATTTCAACTAGGACTTTATTCCTGTCTTCATTCACATCACAAGAAGGTTGTCTAAAACTAGTAAGTTCTTGTTTGTTTTTCCAAGGAAGCAGCTGCTTATCACTACTAAAAAAATCCCTAAACATCCTATCCATTTCTTTATGCATCCTTCTTATGTCTTCAAAAGGATCAAACATTTCCTTCACCTCCGTTGACCTTAATTCAACATTAAGTTGACTTAAACTCAACTTATATATAAAGTTTTCGGCAAAAATTTATATATTCAAAGTGAATTTATTCAAAATATGATAATCAGATTCTCTAAGATTACCATTATCAAAAAAAAAGATCCGGATAAAGAACTAAACAAGGAGATACAATGGTTGTGTAATTCCTTGGGTTTATTCAGTGAACGAGACAGGGAGAAATCTTGTTATCGGATATTTTTAGAACTAATAAAAACAAAAAAACAAGGCTTATCCAGTGATGAGTTAGCATTTAGGTCAAATTTGAGCAGAGCAACAGCAATACACCACCTAAATAAATTAATGGATTCTGGCCTTGTTGTAATATCCAGAAACAGATATTCTTTAAGAGAAAAAGAACTAAACAAACTTGTTTTAGATATTAAAAAGGATATTAATAACACTCTTAAAAACATAGAAAAAGTAGCTAAAAAAATAGATAAAGAACTCAAATATTAATTTCTTCTAATAGTTGTAATCATTCTTGTTGAACCATCATCCAACAACGCCATTAATTGACTTTCAGGAACAAACGGACAATCTCTTGGATCTATTTCTCTAACTACTAAAGATCCTCTGCCCCTTAAGATACAAGGTACATCTGGTTCAGCAACAAGTTCAAAAGCAGGAATTACTTTACTCATTATTCTTTCATAATAAAACAACGAATTAGGTTTCACAGTAGATTCCACAGGAATTTCTTTTTTGCCTTCATAAACACGAACTTTATTATCTTCTTCACCATATCTTACAACCTTCATTTTTTTACTCCTTCTTTCTTCGCCTCTTTATATTCTTTGGTCCATCTAGTTTTTCTTGCCTTTCTATTCAATTTTAACATATTCTTCTCACATTTCATAGAATCAAAATATAATATTTTACCATCTTTCTTAACAAACATCTTTCCTGTTCCTTTAACAATAAATTTTCCGCAAAAACTACAATTTGGCATTTTATTTCTTCTTACTCTGACTTAAGCTTCTTGCTTCTATCTCAGTTTCCCTTAACATTAAGATATCTTTTTTTCTAACTGGTCCCTTAACATTTCTTCTTAAAATTTTATTTTGATCTCTTCCTTCTAAAATCTTAACTCTAACCTGCATTGCCTCTCCTCTTGTCCCGGTTCTCCCCATAATATCTTCAACAACAGCAGGAACCGCACCAGTAAATAGTCTAGTCTCTTCTTTAGACTTGTCCTTCTTCCCTTTTCTTACTTCTTTTTTCATTTTTTATCTTCTTTTGATAATTCCTGCATTAATTTCTTGGCTTCTCCTTCATTAATTACTGCTACAGCAGATGTAGACCGTTCTATGCCGGCAGCAGATCCAAGATCATCTTTACTATTCACTTCTAGAAAAGGTATGTTTTTTTCCTGGCACAAGGGCTTTAAATGCATAACAACTTCTGGAGGATTAACATCCTTAGCAACAATAACTAATTTTGCATCTCCTCTTTCTACTACTTTTGTAACTTCATTGGCACCTTTCTTAACTTTGCCAGTTGATTTTGCTAATTCAACAATCTCAAAAATCTTATCTTCATTCATTTTAAACCTCCTATCATTGTACTCTTAAGAGCACTAATTCATTAGTTTAGACCTTTTTGGCTTGTGGGTATTTATAAAGGTTTTGGTTGAATTTATCCCAATAAGCAGATTTACATTTAGGGCATAAGATAGGATATTCTTTTTTTCTAGGAATCCATTCATGTCCGCAACGTTCACATTTGTATCCTTTTACCTGTATTTTTATCTCAGCCATATAATCCTTTAAAACTTTATTTTTTATAAACTTTACTTTAATAAGTATTAACTACATAGTTACTAATTTACTACCGAAACCTAACAATATAAAAGAGAAGAAGTATAAAAATCTTTGCTGTTCTACTTGTAAAAGTAAAAATACCAAAAAGAATGGAAAAAGAAAAACTAAAAATAGAGGATTAATTCAAAGATATAAATGCAAGGATTGTGGTTATAGATTTACTTATGATGGTGGATTTTTTAGAATGAGAAATAATCCGAAGAAAATAACTTGTGCGATTGACCTATTTTATCGAGGAGTTTCTATAAGAAAAGTGCAATATCCTTATGAATTAGCTTGTCCAGAATTAAAACTTAAATCTAATAATAAGTGGTTAGAATTAATTCAATTAAGCAAAAAAGAAGAAAATTTATCCAAATCCAATACCAATTAAACTTGGATTAATTAATAAAACCAATCCAAGCAAAATCATGATTAGTCCTCCAATGAATTTTATGATCTGCATTTGTTTTTTGCTTATTTGTTTTCCTTTAAATGTATACCCAAAAATCGTAATTATGACAATAAGAGGAATTACATACACAAAATTGTAGAAAAATAAATATAGGTAATAAGAAAAACTACTTGCTAAAACCTTTCCTGTTAATATTCCCGTATAGATAACTGGAAACCCAGCAGTACAGGGTAACTCTACTAAAGAAGCAAAAGCAGCCAAGCTAATGGAAGCTAAAATTAAAGCAGGTATAGAACCATTAACAATTATATCTTTCATATGTTCAATTCTTTTTTTCAGTGGTCCAACATGTTGTTCTTGAATCATTAGTGTTATGCCTTTTCGATAAAAGAGAAGTTCTTTACAATTAATCATACCTGCAATTAAAGCAATACAGGCAATACCTATTCTTAGAGGGGTGATAAATCCAATGTATTTAAAAATATTCAGCCAAGCAGCCATAAACAAGAAGTAAATTATAAAGACAACAAATATAAAAGTATACCCTATAGCATAAATCTTTTTTCTGGAATGTGATGCTGAAATAAGAAGACCCAATAAAAAAGTAAGAACAAATAAGTTACAAGGATTAAAGCCATCAATCAAGGCAATAAAAACAGTAAATAAGGACAAAGGTAAACTGTAGCCTAACTTTTCTAAAGATTCGTGAGGAAGATTTTTAGCTAAAATAAAAAACCCTATTAAGAATAATAAAGAAATTCCTATAATTAAATAATTTTTTTGTTTTTCAGTTAAACAAACACGCATGCATTTTTTTAATATTTTAAATTTGTAAAGAAAAAAAGAAATAATAAAAAAGATAAATATAATCACAACCCAATACCAAGATTTCCATGGAGATTCAGTTACATGGTTTATTCCTTTTTCATCATAAATCTCTGTTTCTCCTGTAGAAACAATTGATGATTCTCCATTCCATTCTAAAATCCAGTCATCTATTTTAACAGCGTGTGAAAATTCAATTTGACCATCAGAGATAGAGATTGGTTTTGGTTCTATTTCTTCAAGATTAATATCTTCTAAAGTAGAGTATATGTCTTCTGTTATTAAAAGATTTTTTAATAATTCATTATTTCCTTTATCCCCAGAAATTAAAACTCTATTTTTTGTCCAAATTTTTACATTGCCTTGTAAACTTGTAAGATCTAAATTATTAAAATTAACAGAAGAGCCATCAGGTAAAGGACAATCATTTGAATCTAAAGTTTTAATTATTTCTTTGGAATCCAAAACCTGAAACCTTCCTAAACCAATTTGGTTTTTATTGAAAATTATAAGGGGGATGCCTGCTCTGATATTTGGAATGTAAGATTCAAAATATTTGTTGGCTATATCCTGGTTGCTTGCTCTTAAATCATAAATTTCATATTCTACTACAATTAAATTTGGATATTTTGAAGTATATTCAGATAATAAAGCAGGATCTGTTATAGCACAATTTGGGCATCCAATACCAGTGATATAAACCGCACATATTTTATCTTGATTTTCTTCAGCAGATACAATTGAAGAACATATATTTAAAATTAATAAAAATAAAATTATTCCAAAAATTAACTTAATATTATTTGCACTTTTATGAAATTTTACTTGAACCATTTTCAGCCTTTTTATTTATTCGTATAATTATTTCCTTAAATACTTTTTTATATTTAGGGTTTATCTCAACAACAGGCTTCATTTTTATTGTTGAATCAACAAAGTCTTTTCTATAAGGAATTCTCCCAATGATTGGAATTTTATTTTTCTTAGCAAAACTTTCTATTTTTAAGCAAAACTTCTTTTCTAAATCAAGCTTATTTATTACAATTCCAGATTTAATCTTAAAATAGTTTGCCAGATATAAAACCCTTTTCAAATCATGTAAAGCAGATGGCGTTGGCTCAGTTACAGCAACTATGTAATCAGTGCCAACTAAAGAAGCTATTACAGGACAACCAATTCCTGCAGCAGAATCTATTATAATAGTATCAGCTTTTATTTTTTTGTTAATTTCTTCAGAATGTTTTCTTACTTCAGCAACCACCTCTCCAGATGCAAGTTCTCCTAATTTAAGTTCTCCTGAAACTAAATTTACATTGTAGTTTTTTCCTGTATAAATAATCCCAATTTCTTTTTTGGTAGTTGTTATTGCATTTTCTGGGCAAGCTACAATACATGCCTTACAGCCAATACAAACATCTTTTACAAAAGCAGGATATTTTCCTTTAACAAAAACTATAGCATTCTGTTTGCAAACAGAAGCACACTTACCGCATTTTTTACATTTATTAAAGTCCCATTTTGGTATTGGTTGATAGACAGTACTATACTTCTTTCTTTTTACAGAAAGTAATAGATGATCATTAGGACATTCTACATCTGCATCCACAAGCATAGTTTTTTTGTCTCTTGCAAACTCAACTGCTAATGAGGTTGCTACTATTGACTTGCCTGTTCCACCCTTTCCTCCTGTAATTGCAATTTTCATAATTTTACTCCACATTTATCTTGTTTGAGTCCCACCAATAACTTCATTAGTATCTTTATCAACATAAACTGCTAAATGACTACCTTCAGCAGGACCATAATAATAAAATTTAACTATCCAGCATTGATGTTTTGATGGAGAGTCTATTGGTGGTTGATTCCACCTCTCCCAATAATGATTTACTTCGCATTCTCCTCCAACAACCTCTACCTTTTTTACCATAGAGAAAAAATCAACATTAGGAAATGCGTTATGAACATATTTTTGTAAATGCTCTTTGGTAATAGTTATAACTGGGTTTGCTTCCTCTTGTTTCTGAATCTTGTAATGGTTGTAGAATCCAAAGCTCAAAACCAAAATAAGGACTACACAAACCAATAAAATCCCATAGATTATTTTTTTATTCTTCATGGCCATCTTCTTTTTTTATCCCATAACCTTTACCCTTTCCAGGTTTGCAAAGGTCTTCTCCTTGCTTAAGTTCCCCTTTAATAAAATCATTAATTATATCATCTATTTCTCCTTGTACACCCATAATTAATTTAATTTCAAACTCCTCAAATAATTGCTGTGCTCTAAAACCAGCACCTCCAGCAATAACATAATTTACTTTTTTCTCCTTAAAAAATTTTGGTAGAAAACCAGTTGCATGCCCTGGATTTTTAATAATTTCTTTTTTTATAACTTTATTATCTTCAATTTCCACAACTGTAAACTCTGGGCATCTTCCAAAATGTTCAGATACATCCCCAGAATCTGTTGCTATTGCAATCTTCATTTTTTTAAACCCACATGTTGTGGACCTGTAGCATCTGTTAATTCTTTTAATTTCCCTTCAATAAAATTCTGCACAACATCTTTAATTTTTCCTTCTCCAGAATAAACTTTAATTTTAAATTGTTCAAATACTGAAAAAGCTCTTGGACCTAAATTATTGGCAATAACTGCATCAACTTTTTCATTTGAAACAATTTCTCCAGCTGTAATTCCTGCTCCGCCCATTTGTTCTTTTGCTGTATTTTCAATTGCTTTTATATTTTCTATTTCCTTATTTTCAATTTCTACAATCAAAAAATAAGGACATCTGCCAAATCTAGCATCTACATCACTTTCTAAAGTTTTTCCTGTTGAACTTATTGCTATTTTCATTTTTTACCTCCTAATTTATTTAATTGAATTTGTTATTTTCTTATCATTTGAGTTTGGCATTTGGGACATTTTTTATTCATACAGGGTTGACCTCTTATTTGTGGTTCTTCATATCCACATTTTGGGCATTTACAGATTCCTCTTGGACCTGCTGCTAATGGACCACCCATTCTACCTCTGCCACCAAATCCTCTGCCTCTTCCCATGCCTAAACCTCTTCCTCTTGGCACCGCCATTTTAAAATTACCTCCTTGAATTTTAATTGCTTGACCAGTAATTATAGCATCAGCTAATTTTTTTCTTCCTGCTCTAAGTAATCTTGATAATGTAGATTGGCTTATTTTCATTTTTTTTCCAGCCTTACTCTGTTCCATTCCTTCAGAATCTACTAATCTTATTGCTTCTAATTCATCAAAATTCAATACAGTTTCCTTTAGATTAATCATAGGAATACCTGCTGGTTTGAAATAAGTTACATCTGGCTGAAAATGGATCCTTCTAATATTTCTCGGTCTTACCATTGTCTAATTAGTCTTTTATTTCTTTTAATCTTTTCTCTATTTCTTTCATTTCTTCTTTTAAAGCACTTAGTTCTTGCTCTAAAAATTGTTTTTCTTGTTTTTCTGTTATAACTGTTGGTTGGACTTGTTGTACTGGCATAGGTTGAACAGCTCTTGCTCTCCATCCAAACCCTCTTCCTCTACCGAATCCTCTTCCAAACCCAAGGTTCATAAATCCAGGTGCATTAAAACCTGCACAATAACCCATTCCTCTTCCAGTCATGCTTCCCTGTCCTGCAGGGCCTGTTCCATCTCCTCGTGGCATTTTAATTCCTCCTTGCCTTTATAGGCTTATTTTAGTTATGAATACATAGTCATTATACTATTTAAATGTTTCGTTTTGGGCAAGTATGCATAACTAAGAATATAGTATTTTAAGAACACCCGCCAAGGTAACAATGAATGGTTGAATTACTTAGTGCATTAATTAGACTTTTAGTATACTGTTAAGTTAATTGGTTTTCTAATAGATAAATTTATAATCTTTTCAGAATTAATAATTAATATGAATGTTTTTGAATATATGAAAGAAACATCAGAGAAGATAGATGAATACACTCTCAAATTTATTTCAGAGAAGATTAAAGATAAACAGATTAAACAAGTCACTCTTCACCTTCCAAGGATTATGGCAAATAAACCAAAAATAACTGCAACATTTGGAAGAATAATTTATGAATTGTTATGTGATAAAGATTTTGAAGAAGTTATCCCTATTCTTGCATCAATAGAACTTGCACATACATCAACTTATGTATTAGATGACATAATAGATAATCAACCAAAAAGATGGGATAAAAAAGCAACATGGAAAGAATTTGGACTTAATTACGGTATTGTTGCAGGAAATTTACAAGCCTTTCTATCAAAAAATATGATACATTATTCTAAATTAGATTATATGTCTATTGTAAAAATTTCAAAATTAATAGATGAAATGTGGACAATACTTTGGATAGGTGAAGGTAAAAATGAAGAGATGAAAGATAAAACCACAATGAAGGAATATATTCAAAGATGCTATGAGATTGCCGGGATTATGCTTTCTTGTGCAGCAAAAATGGTTGTAATATCATGCAATAAAAATAATAAAGAAATTGAAGAAATAGGAAAGATAGGTGAATTTTATGGGATTGGTGCAATGATTAGAAATGATTTAATGGATTTAATCCCACAAGAAATAATTAAAAAAAGTAAAACAAAGGCCCTATTAAGATATGGGTATGAAGATGTAAAAAAAGGGTTGTGGACTTTTCCTATAATCTCTGCTATGAAACTGGCTAACACTAAAGAAAAAAAATATATCGAATCTATATTAGGAAAACAAAAAGCAAACAGTAAAGAGCTTATAAGAATAACAAAAATAGTAATTGACTGTGGTGCCGTAGAAGAAACATTGAATTTGATAACAAAATATAAAGAAAAAGCAAAAGATATTGCCAATAAATTATTTTTAGATTCTGAAAAGAAAACTCTTTTATTAGATTTCTTAGAACAACTAGAGAACTCCAGAAGTTATTTTAAAAGGTTTAAAAAGAGCAGTTATTATAGTAACTTAACCTAATCAAAT
>JAFCDD010000060.1:0-3222 GCA_017609845.1 Candidatus Woesearchaeota archaeon
GGATACTTTTGTTAATTCTTCTTGGTATTTCTTAAGGTATTGTGATCCTAAGAATAATAAGAAAATATTTGATACTAAGAAAGCTGGTTATTGGATGCCTGTTGATCAGTATATAGGCGGGGCCGAGCATGCCTGCATGCATTTGATTTATTTTAGATTTTATACTAAGTTTTTAAGAGATTTGAAATTGTTAAAATTCGATGAACCTGCTGTTAAATTATTTAATCAAGGAATGTTGCATGGTGAAGATGGTTTTGTTATGTCCAAATCAAGGGGAAATGTTGTATTACCAGAGGATGTTTCAAAAAAGTATGGAATTGATACTGCTAGATTGTTTTTGGTTTCTGTGGCAGGTCCAGATAAAGATGTTAATTGGAGTGACAAAGGAATTCAAGGAAGTTTAGTTTAAGGTTTATTAATGGAGTATTTAATTATTTTAAGAATGTTAAGATTGGAAAATCTAGTAAGAGAGTTGAAAGTAAGTTGAATAGGTTTATTTATGAAATCTCTGATGATATTGAAAACTTTAGATATAATTTGGCAATTATTAAAATAAGGGAATTATTTGATAATTTTGAAAATGAAATTAGTAAAAAAGATTTAGAAATCTTCTTGAAGTTATTACATCCGTTTTGTCCACATATAACAGAAGAATTATATAATAAATTAGGAAATAAGAATTTTTTAAGTTTACAAAAATGGCCTGTTGCAGATAAGAAAAAGATAGATAAAAAAATAGAAAAAGCAGAAGGGGAAATGGAAAAGTTAGTTTATGACATTAATCATGTTGCTAAACTTGTTAAGAAAAAAGTTTCTAAAGTTTTTGTTTATGTTTTACCAAAAGAGAAACAAGATTATTTAGGAAGAACTGATTTAATTAAGAAAAAAACTAACTTGAAAGTTGAAGTCTTTGCAGTTAATGACAAGAATAAATATGATCCTGAGAACAAATCTAAAAAAACTAAGCCAGGAAAACCAGCAATTTATTTAGAGTAAAGTTTTTATACTGGTTATGTTTTAGATTACCATGGCAAAAAAGAGAAAACCCACCAAAAAGAAAGTAACTAGGAAGAAAATTACCAAGAAAGTTGTTAGAAAAGCAGCAAAAGCAAGACCTGCTAGAAGAGCAGTTCCTAGAAAAAAGAAAGGTGGAAAATTAGCTTTAGCAATTGTTGGTTTGGTGTTGAATATGTTCGTGTTGCCGGGACTTGGAAGTTTGGTTGCAGGAAAAACAAGGGCAGGCATATGGCAATTGGTGCTTTTATTCTTTGGAATTTTGTTGATAATGTCCTTGATAGGAATAATAGTAGGAGTTCCATTGATTATAGCTTCATGGATTTGGGGAATAGTTACAGGTGTTAAGGCTATAGAAGCAGCATCATAGCTTCAAATCAAATTAAAGCTATAAAAGTATTTATATAGTAGTTTCTTTTATTTTTTTCTATGACTGAAAAGTTTATTATGGTTAATTTGGAAGACAAAAAAGCTAAAGAATTAGCTAATGTTATTGGTAATGATACTTCCAGGAAGATATTGGATTTTTTATCAAATAAAAATGCTACTGAGACTGAAATTTCTAAAGAATTGAATTTGGCTGCTTCTACTGTTAACTACAATATGAAACATTTACTGAAAAGTGGATTGGTGGAGACAAAAGATTTTTTTTGGAGTGATAAAGGTAATAAAGTTAATGTGTATAAGATTTCAAATAAAAGATTTATTTGTTATAACTTTGATTGGAGCTGTTGCAAGCTGGACTATTTTTACTTTTAAAAAAGTTGGTGTTGTTAGCAGAACTGCGGTTTTTGAGTCTGGTGCTGATAAAGCATTAATGGCTGAAGCTGATATGGTGCCCGTGGCTGCTCAAGGTGTTGGCGAAACCATGATTAGAACATTTTCAGAACCAAATATTGCTTTATGGTTTTTTATTGGGGTTTTGTTTGCTGTTTTATTGGGTTTGGCAATTGGTTATTTAAGGAGGAGAAGTTGTGTTCAAGAAAAAAAAGTTAGTAATGTAGAATGTACTAGTGATAATGATTGCGGTGTTGGAGGTTGTTCTGGACAGGTTTGTGGGCTAAAAGATAAAGTAAAGGATATAATAACAACTTGTGAATTTAGAGAAAGTTATAATTGTTTAAAATTAACAAGTTGCGGATGTGTTGATGGGAAATGTGAATGGATCGAAAATCAAGATTATAAAGAATGTATGGAGGAATTAAAATGAAAAAGTATAGAGGATTAAGTATCTTAGTTTTAGCTATAGTTATTCTGGCTGTCGCTTTTGTTTTTTATGATAAGTTGAATTTGGGAACAAAACAAACCATTAATTCAAGAGGATCTTATACCATAAAAGCAGAGCCGGATGAAGTTAGTGTTTATGTTAGAATAGAAACCTTGGAAGATACTGCTGAGAAATCTAAGGAAGAAAATTCAAAAATAAGTGAGAACGTTATTGCTTTTTTGAAAGCAGCCAATATTAATGACATTGAAACCCAGAATTATAATATTTATCCAGAGTATGAGTGGAAGAGAAACGGAAGAGAGTTAAAGGGATATAAAACAATGAATAACTTAAGGATAAGAACTGAAGATTTTGATTTGGTTGGTAAGATTGTGGATATAAGCGTGAATTCCGGTGCAACAGGGATTGATAGTATTTCTTTTGAATTAAGTGAAGAGAAGCAGTCTAAACTAAAACAGGAAGCTTTGGCTAAGGCTAGTGAAGATGCAAGATTAAAAGCAGAGAGCATTGCAAGAGGATTAAATGCCAAACTAGGAAAAGTTGTTTCTGTGAGTGAGAGTGGTTATTGGTATGAACCTTATCCTATGTTTATGGCTAAGGGAGATATGGCTATTGAGGAAGCAGCTGCAGAGATTCATGATACAGAGATTATTCCCAGAGAGTTAGAAGTAAGAGCGAATGTTAACGTTGTTTTTGCTTTGAAATAATTTTTTTATTTTTTATTCTAATACTGCTTTTATCCTTCTTATTCCTGTTGCCACACTTTGTTCTTTTATTATTTTGAATTCTCCTAGTTCTTTTGTGTTTCTTACATGTGGTCCGGAACAGATTTCTTTAGAATATTTCCCAATGGAATAAACTTTTACTTTTTCTCCGTATTTATTAGCAAACAAACCAGAAGCCCCTTTTTCTTTAGCTTCGTCATAGGACATTTCCCTAAATTTGACATTTAATCCCTCTTGGATTTTTTTATTTACAAT
>JAFCDD010000060.1:3242-3705 GCA_017609845.1 Candidatus Woesearchaeota archaeon
CGGAGTTAATTTTTTGTTATAATTAAAATCAAATCTTAATCTTTCTTTTGTTATGTTTGATCCTTTTTGATTTACATTTTTACCTAGGACTTGTTTTAGTGCCTGATGTAATAAATGAGTTGCAGTGTGTAATTTAGTGACTTCTTTTGAATGATCTGCCAATCCAGAACCGAATTTCCCCTTGGTCGCTTTCCTTGATAATTCCTGATGTTTTTTTAGTTCATCTTCAAAACCCCGTTCTAGTTCAAATTTGTTTTCTTTTGCCAGTTCCTTAGTCATTTCTAAAGGAAAACCATAACTTTGGAATAACTTAAATGCTAATTCTTTTGGGATTATTTTTTTCTTTAGCTTTTTAGTTTCCTTTTCAAATATTCTTAAACCTTTTTTAAGTGTGTTTTCAAATCTTTCTTCTTCTTTTTTTATTTCAGTAAGTATGAAATCCTTATTTTCTTCAAGTTCTGGA
>JAFCDD010000061.1:0-2131 GCA_017609845.1 Candidatus Woesearchaeota archaeon
ACAATTAAAAAATAAAAATTAATGAAGAATCATTCCATCTCTGGAAGCAATATAAGACCACACATAAATTTCTCCATCATTTTAATGCACAACTTGCATATTCTTTATCTTATCAGCAAGCCATACAATTGTCCACATAATATCTTTATTAAGTTCTAATAAATCAGGATAAATTCTTTCAATCCTTTTCCAGCAATTATAATAACCTTTTAACATACCCTCATAAAAATCTAAACTTTGCATACCCCCAAAAACAGAATCAAGAGTGGCATAATCTTTGGGCAAATTATCTATAAAACTTGCATATTCATCAATGTATTCATGAGGAATTCTATCATCCAATTTTGGCGTTTCTCTATTTACCATTTTAATGCACAACATCCATCTCTTTTATCTTAAAAGAAAGATATGCAATATCATAAAGCAAACGTTGCCCAGCTCTCTTAATAGTCAATATGTGTTCCCTAGAAGGAGATTCAAGATCTCCATCAGAGATTTTGGGTTTAATAGTATCAAGTAATGCAAACATATTTACTGCTTCTTTTAACATACCATGATAAAACTCAATATCTTGATTCAAACCATAATGTTCATCAAACTTCATTATTAATTCTTTAGGAACCTGACCTATTTGAGAAGCAAAATTCTCAATGGTATCCGGATTAACTGGTTCATCAAGCTTAGTCGGATCAATAAGATCATCAAGCATTTTAAAAGAAAAAAAAGAGATAGGAGGTAAAAAGCCTATCAGTAGTACTCTTCACCAGACTCTTCCTTCATCCTGCCAAAGGCAACAATCAATCCTAGTATAATCAAGATTATAACTAAGACTACGAAACCAATTAACAAGATATTTCTGGTGTCGACACCACTACCATTTACCTCTAAACTCAAACTTTGCTCTGAAACTAAAACACCGTCAGACAAAACTCTAATATTAAAGTTATGACTTCCAGCTTCTCTAGCATTCAAGAATACCAAAATTTCACCTGTAGCATCCTTTTGGATTCTAACATTGTTATTTTCTACTCTTGAATCAGCAAATAACTTTTCTCCTGCAACTTCAACAGTGTAAACATGCTCTTTAGCATTTAAGTTAGCTATCATAACTCTAAAGCCAACTTCACTTCCTAAAACAGCACTTTTCTTTGTTGAATCAACATTAACCAAGTATGTTCCTTCTTCCTGCTCAACACTAACACCATTAACATGTATTAGCTCTACAGCTTCTGAAACATCATGTCCTCTGTTGTATTCAACAGAAACAACCAACTCATAATCTCCAGTTGCAGCGTTCTCTGGTAGTCTCAAGAATATCTCATCACTAGACATTGAATCTTCCTCGTCTTCATTAGCTAACTCAAAAGCAGCCAATTCATCTATATAGTCTCTAGCACTAATTCCCAAATTCCCAAATCTGGAATAGCAACATTAACTCTAATGTCTTCTTCCTTATTGGCACCCATGTTCTCAACTCTTACAATTACAAACAAAGGCCTTCCAGAATCAACACTAGTACCTGGTCTTACTATAATATCTCTTATAGCAAGCAAATGTCTAGTTTCTTTTATTCTTAAGATATACTTCATATCTTCATCTTCATATCTTCATTATATCTATCGTCGTCGTCATAAGCCTCTACATGCAAAGTATAATCATCACTAGCTTCCATATCCTCAGGAAAATCTAGTCTTAAGTACTTCTTATACTTAACGCCTGGCTCAACTGAGAAAACATCAGTTCTGTCTTCTATGTCATCATATTCATAACCACCAACCCACGCCTTAATTCTTACATTATCAACCTCTTCATTACCTTTTACATACACCTCTATTCCACAACTAGTTCCTCTTTCAACATAAACAGCATCGCCTTCACTTACAACCCCAATGTCACAAACCTCGCCTTCACTTACAACCCCAATGTCACAAACCTCAACAGCTTGTATTTCATAAGGATCATCAGCATAAGCGTTATCACTGAAAGTCAAGAAACTAGCTAACAATACTAAAAATACACAAAAAATTTTTGTTATTCCCTTCATTTTTTACCTCCTATCGCATAAATATAATTTTTATTTAGGGATATACCACTCCAGAATAATAACTCATATATAAACCTTTCTATTTTA
>JAFCDD010000061.1:2151-3501 GCA_017609845.1 Candidatus Woesearchaeota archaeon
CCTGTTACTTTAAAGAATTACAAAAATCTGTTTTAACTTCCATATAAAAACGCTTATAAATATTTATTTTCAGAAAAAAGCATTTGCTATAGATTATTTTATCATTGATAAATATATATAAACAAAAGAATATTTTAGTTTCCTCAGTGTACAAAAGATGGTGACAAGAGTTAAATGCAATGTTTGTGGAGCCTATCATAATCCAGGCGAAGTTTGCCCTTTCTGCTATAAACAAAGACAAGTTTCCTTAAAAGATTTTGCAAAATTTTAAAAACAGACCTTATTCTAAATTCTTATGAAATCCTGGAATAAAAAGCTAATACAAGTAGACCTAGTATATCCAAATAAGTCCTATGGCGGATATTACTCATTAGGATTACTAATACTATATAACTTAATCAACTCCAAAAAAGATTTCATAGCAAAAAGAAACTTCTTGGACAAAAATAAATTAACCAGTAACTTGATCGGATTTACTTTACAATACGAACTGGATTACTATAACTTTTTCAAAATTTTAAAACAAAATAAAATTAGTTTAAATAAATCTAGAAAACAAATAATCTTTGCAGGAGGTCCTTGCACTAACAACAACCCAAAAACACTGCAAAAATACATTGACTTTTTTATCTTAGGAGAAGCTGAAGAAATTCTCCCAAAAGTTTTAGATATCTACAAAAAATTTCCAAACAAAAACACTTTCCTAAAAAAAATAAAAGACATAAAGGGAGTTTACATTGAAGGAAAAAAACAGGAAATCGCATCAATACATAACTTAGATGATTACCCTTATCCTTTATATCAATCTCTACCAAAAAAAATTACTAAAAACTTTGTATTCGGAAGATCATTCCTCTTGGAAATAGAAAGAGGTTGTCCATTCAACTGTCATTTTTGTTCTATTAGAAACATCCATTCAACAATAAAATACAGATCATTAGAAAAAATAAAAGAAATAATTGACAAAGGAATAAAAATAAACAAAGTAAAAAAAGTTATTATTTACTCTCCTTCATTCGCTCATCCGCAAAGAAAAGAAATTCTAAAGTATTTACTAAAAAAGAATTTACAATTCTCAGTTCCCTCCATTAAGGTTGAATTAGTAGACGATGAATTATTAAAACTAATAAAAAAAGGCGGTCAAAAAACATTAACCATAGCTCCAGAATCAAATCAAAGATTAAGATATTTGTTAAATAAAGAAGTTTCAGATGAAAAATATTTTGAATTTATAAAAAAAGCAAAAAAACTAGGATTTAGGATTAAACTTTACTTTATGGTCGGCTTACCTAATACACAAAAAAGAGATCTAGATGAATTAATTAACTTCATAAACAAAGCAAAATGTTC